>JAATEU010000260.1 GCA_015655565.1 Clostridiales bacterium | reverse complement strand
CTATGTAATGGTAAAACCTTTTTACGCTTACCTGTGTAAGTAATTTCAGCATATCACAATTTTTCCTTTGTGCACATTTATGGCACAAATTGTTTTTTACAAAGCACAACCTGTAACAATAGTGAAAAATTTCATTAATTTTTCCTTTCTATTGGCATTACTACACAGTCAAGGCCACCAACTTAGCCGGCAATGTCGTCAACTTAAGATTTTAAAAGTGATAGTAAAAGGCGAATTACCACTCTTTTTGTAAAAAGAGAATATTGGAAAAAGAAAGTTTTCTGGAGCGGGTAAAAGCATTTTTAATGCGATATTGATCCGCATATTCCTGGGAATAAATAAAATGGCTCGCAGACGTAATAATGGATGAAACGATATCACTTAAATTCATAAAGCACCTCGCGTATAAAAGTTTATAATAAACGCAAAGCGCCATTTTAAAATTAATTTGTCAGGTACTTTTTGAATTTTTTCTTAAGTTGACGACATTGCCTGCATAGCAGGTGGTTTTATTGTATGGGATACAAAAAAAGCATCCTGCCTTACGCCGAAGTCAGAATGCTCATTTTTTTCCTGGTTTATGCTTTTTTTGCTATTTGATATTATCTCTTCTCAGACATAGGAATCAATATTCGCACCGTGAACCAATGATTCTCGGTATGAATAGTCATGGTTCCCTCATATTTTTCGACAGCTATACGAATACTCTTAATACCATAACCATGGAATCTTTTATCATCTTTTGTTGTGACGGGAAGTCCATCATCCATCGTCAGTTCCGTCTCATAATAATTCTCAATACGTATCATCAGAAAACTATTCTGTGCAAATACAGCGGTACGTATTAAGCGCAGGTTGGGATCCTCCAACTGTTCTACACACTCAACAGCATTATCCAGAACATTACCAAAAATCGTACAGATATCCATAACATCCATTGAAGACAGAAGTGTTCCATCCGCTACACAGGTAAAATTGATATCATGCTGCATACAGTACATATTTTTACTCGTCAGAATAGTATCCAGTACACTGTTCCCTGTCTTATTCTGGGCTTCATACATTTTGATACCAGTTTCCATTTCCTCAAGATATGCCTCCTTTTTCTCCGGATCACTTTCCGTCCGTATGACATTGATCTGATGCTTTAGGTCATGATATTTCCTATTAAGCAACTCTATATTATCCCTGGACAACTGATATTGCTCATACTGCTGCATTAGAATACGGTTAATAGCCTTCAATTCCTGCCTCATATGTAGTTCCTGCCATTTATCCTGTTGGGCATAAAGCATGACAAAACCTGCGAAGTCAACCAATGTACGGATATATAAAATCCCCGCCTCCACCCCTGTACTGAACGGCGTATCCGTATAAACAAAGCTGATATTACTCATTAAAAAGGCAGCCAGAGCAATCAATACAGAACTGAAAAACTCCCAGCTTGTTACCCCCAGCTTCTTACCCTTCGACATATGACGAGATTCCAGTATATAAACAACAGAATAAATTATGCCATTAAATATCAGCATGAAAATCACGGATACCCACTCTGCCCATATCCCCTGCTCTGCAAAGAATACATATACCTGCCATTCAAATGATGCCGCAAATTCAGCTAGTACAAATGCTCTGGCGCAACAAGCCCCTGCATCAAGTGACGATAAATCACAGCAAACAAAAATGTACAGATACATAAAAAGCATTGCAGTTACCATTCCAGGAATCCACATAGCCAATGGAAGGTATCCATTCGCATACTGCAGGGAACACTGCAGTATTAAGGTCGTTATCAGAAGGAATACCAGCTTTATACCCGAAAAGCGTTTTTTCATAATCAGAATATACACGACACAACCGGCCCACTCATTGAATGCCGTATACAGGCGGGGAATATCCGGTATAGTCATCATATAACCTCGCCTCCCACAAAATCTGTAATGTCATCCATAAAGCCCTTTTTTCTCGAACGGCTGATCTGAAGTTTCTCTCCAGCCACCGTAACCATATTCTGCTGAATGTTTTCTACATATTTCAGATTAACCAGATAGCAGTTGTTACATCTGGAAAATCTATGCTTCACCAGCTGTTGCTCCATATTCTTCATAGTTTCTATCATCTTGTAAATACCTTTTTCCGTATGAATAAAAATTTTATGCCCTTGGCTTTCAATATATGTTATTTGAGAAACATCCAACCGCAGCATTCCTGCCTCCTGCTTAATCATAAGATATGCCCTTGTTCTTTCCTTCAGCCTTCTGATTGCTTTGGCAAGTTCCTCCGAAAAAGCAAAGTATGATACAGGTTTTAATACAAAATCCATCGCATTTACTGAATATCCCTGTATTGCGTACTGTGCCATATTAGTTATAAAAATCAGAATAACATTTTCATCCATCTTTCGAATATTCTGAGCAGCCTTCATCCCATCCATTATCTTCATTTGAATATCCATAAATATGATATCATAAACTGCCTTATATTCATATACAATATCATCACCGTCCAAAAACGTCTCTATATTAATTATTTCCTTATTTTCTTCTGTATATTGCTTAACAAATTCGCATAATTGCTGCATATATTTCCCATCATCTTCGACTATGGCAATATTTATCATTGTATTCCTCCTGAAATGCTCTTCCGGGCATCAGCTAATAGTATTGGTAATACTTATTATATACATTTTCCCACTTTAATCAACTTTCTGCTGGTTTTTTACTTCGCATTCTTTCAGTAAATGAAACTCCGTTACCACTGATGGAATACTCTCGTCCGAATCAGATATTTCCACTGATTGTCATCGCAGATTTGAAATACCTTTTCACTCGCATTGACACAGGGATAAGTTTCTCTATTATAAAAAGCATATGAAAAGAATGAACTTCATCATGGAGTGTAAATTCACCCATGTTTCTAATTATTGTTATTGATTTATCTACCAAGTATTCTGCAATATTTGTTGACTCGCTGATTACTGGCAGTTCTTCAAAATAAGCGTACATCCATATCTCAAAACAGGGATTTAACCATCCTGCATTTACTTTATTACGCTGTGCAGTCTGAATAATTTCATCAAAGTCCTTTACTTGATCTCTATCAAAAACAATCCACGGGATACGGTACTGTGACTCCTTACCCCTAAGTTTCAAAGCCCGCTCTACTAATTCAATAGTGTTTGCTTTCTCTACTTTAATAATAAGTCTGTCTTTCAGCGCTGCCGGAATACTGTCATGCAATCCTTAAAAATAATTCTTTTCCGTTGCTGCCGTATCTTTAACCATCAGATAGTAGCCAAGCTCCTGTATTCTGGTTCCAATCTTCTGATTGCGGTCTTTTCTTTTTCCTGCCCGCCTGTCACTTGGCTTATTACTCTGCTTGTTCCCCATCCGCACCTTTCCCATTCAGCATCTGCGCTACTAAACACAAATTTCCCAAAGAAAACTTTTAGAGTGATTCCTTCTGTATTCTTCTCTCCGTCAATACCGACTTGGTCTTTTCTTTCAGACAAATTCTCACCGTCTTTCAGTGGCAGTTCTATCTGCTTCCTACTCATGCTATTTTACCACATCCGCCCTATTTTTACTATCTGAAAAAGAGCATGAAAAAAAGCCAATCAGGACTCATTCCCAATCGGCACCTTTTCTTACTCCTCTTCACTTTTACATTCAATCTCCGTTCCTTCCAGAAACACCACCCGAAGCGTTCCATCTTCAAAAACATTGATATGATCCAGTGTTTTCTTTCATTGACAATGATGGCAAAAGTTATAATATTTTTATTACAACTGTAAGATTTAAGGAGGGACTCATTGTGACAGCTTTACCACAGATTTCAGAAGCTGAATTTGAGGTGATGAAGGTAGTGTGGAAACATTTCCCCATAAGTACAAATGAAATAACAGAAAAGAAATAACAGAAAAATTGACAAAGGCAACTTCTTGCCATCCAACCTGTAACCATAGCTTGTGTAGGTCCAAGCAATGCAGCCAGAATAAACGCGATTATAAGAATATGCATATAAACGATTCCATATTCGATAACCTCAGCATCGCTATACACAATTCTCAAACATTGGTTCAATATACTCTTTAATAAGTTTTATTCTATCCTTAGCACGTGGCATAGAAAGAGAAGCAATAGAAACTACCATTTTTTTCTTTGTATTGACATAAATCACATTTCCTCCATCTCCCAAAGCTGCATAGATATTGTTCTTTATCATCAATAATCCACCACAGATAGCCATACGACAGCCTTCCCCATCGACTATGTTCCTTTGTACTCTCATCTATCCACCATGCCGGTATAATTTGTTTGCCCTTCCATATTCCTCCATCTAAGTACAATTGACCTATTTTTGCCATATCCATAGGGGTCAAGGTAAGACCCCAGCCTGCTGTATTTACCCCTTGCGGGTCGTTTTGTATTCTTCACTGCCCATAGGTGCTAACAAAGGTCCTCGACTATTGTTCAATTGGAAAGAATCACATTTATAATCTTAGAAAAACAGGTAAAATATAACCCATACCCTGTATCAGTGCAGATTAATACAAATCGGCAACACCGGTCGGAGCAGGCTCTTCAAGTTAAAAAATGTATACGCCAAACCAGTACCCTCCCGGATACTAATTTGGCGTAAGGAATAAATTATTCTGATCAATCTACCGGTTTAAAACTTTGTAAATTGGGAACGGATCATACGAAACGGTATTTCCATCCGTTTCCTGAAAATCTACAATGATACAGTGATTTTCCCTTATATCCGTAAATGTATATGTATTTACGGAACCGATGCTCTCCCCGTCCACCAGCACATCGTTTATCTCGTATCCGGTGTCGGCGGAAATTGAAAACGTCAGGGAATCCCTGAATTTAGCGGTATTGATGCCGGAAGGCGTGATAGTTCCGCCAGTCTGAGCAATGGCTGTAACGGTATTTTGCAGTCCGTCGATGATCTTGGCTGTGATCTGTAAATGACCGGCTGTTGAAGGATGCGGATCAATGATATTTGTCAGAGTATCGGAAATATCCACATACAGATAGTCCTTATCCTGACAATAGTTCTGCGTGAATTCATTCATCCGGTCAGTGGCATTCTGAATTATCTCTCCAGTATTATAGCTGATATCTCCCCATTTGAAATTTATGTCTTTATAAGGATTATAATAGTTCAGAATAACAAACTCAGCCGTTGAATTAACCGTTCTAATCTCATTTACGGTTTGCGGAAAATTATCACAAAAGGTTTTATATGCTTCCTCCATGGTCACACTTAACGACTCATCGGAAAGTACCGCCTGAATTGCCTCAATCTGCTCCTTACCGAGACTTATGCCCGCCGTCCTCTCAACGGAATCTAAAATTCCGGTGATATCGCCTTTCAGAAGAGGTTCCACCATTGCCAGCAATTCCTGATTACTCATATCGGCAAAGTCTCCGCCGATACAATTCAAAATGGAACGCACGCTTGCCATAATTAAATCATCGCTTCCCATCTCCAGTGTAATCAAATCGCTTCCCGAAATGTAATACCGATATACATTATAATCCTCGTTATCCCCGTCTGTCAGGATGTCAAGCAATTCGTTAGTGTCACAGCCGCATTTTCCCAGATTATAGACAGT
>JAATEU010000133.1 GCA_015655565.1 Clostridiales bacterium | reverse complement strand
TCACGGATCGGCTTGTGGCTGAGCACCTTAATTTCAACAATTGGGGCTTAAGGTTCATTCCGCAATCTCCGGAAACGTTTATTCCTGACGAAGACCAGTATAGAGGCAGATGTGACATAAAGGTGGTATCCAATAATTGGTTTGCCGACCTAAATGATTACTACCTCATTGAATGTAAGCGTATTGATGGAGAAAATCACTTGAACCGCCAGTATATTTTAGAGGGTGTCTCTCGATTTGTTGTTAATTCACCTAAGTACCCTTCCTATCATAAGCGTAACATAATGTTTGTATATGTTGTAAAAGCTATTGATGTTCCAAAGAACACTGCCAAAATTGAACAGTTGCAAAGGGACTTGCTTTTAGGAGTGCTGGTGGATGATTTTGTGCTTCTTAATAATGAAAACGCAGAATTTTACCGTTATAGCTGCCTATATCAATCTGATGCCATTGGAAGCATTGAGTTAGCCCACTTGTTCTATGATTTTTCTAAAGTAATTTAATGCAATACTTAAGCTGCTTACTTAGCTCGCGTGCGTACCCCTGAGTAGCAAATATCATTCACGTTACCTCAAATGTGCTGCATCTATTTTGACCTGATGACACATATTAAGACGTTAATATTGATATAATGTTGACGTACGAAAGAGTCCAGTGTTGCTGGGTTTTTTCGTATTTCAGGGGCAAAACCGTCGCCTTGTTCTAGAAAAATGTAACTGTTCAGCCGTACCGGCTGAAAATTACGTTGATGCGTACAAATCAATTTTTCTCAGGACGAGCTGCTCCTTCTGCTGCTGATTACCTCAGTGTTCTGCCAGGAATACGAAAGCAAAATGGATGAACTGATTATGCAGAGCCAAAAGGTGCAAGACATCATGCACTGCATAAAATTGTTTTTGCCGTATTAGCGGTTTCTACGCTCTGCCTGCTGAACAGCAGTATGCGTTATCTGTTTTATGAATTGAAATACGGACTGCTGCATGGATATAGATGAATCTGAATTTTTCTCTGGAATTGACCGCTTTTCAATTGTGGAGGCAGATACCCGGAACTTCCTGGATATTCTTTTACTTACCGAATCCGTAAGTTTGGAGGGTTGCTTTATGTGTTGGTCAATAATAAAGACTGCACCGCTGCGGATTGGCTGCAGCGACATTGAATCGGTTACATAGACAATAGCCTTATTGGTAATTCGTTAAAAAAAACCTGCACTTCTCATTGGAGAAGTATGTGCCGAGGGTGGCATCTATATTGCAATTAAACATAATGTTTGTCGAAGGATGTCGATTGCTGTGCGATTGGCTTCTTTAACTTTATATGGTAAAATGTTGATATACATTTTTTTATGTGTAGCCCTATCAATAAGAATGTATCAAGTAGTATATTAATCCTTAATATGTAAGATTATGGGAAAAACGGTGATTTTATTAAAAAGCATGGAATAAATCCTCTATTTTGCCCGGACACAAGGAGTTAGCCG
The DNA here is from genome assembly GCA_015655565.1 of Clostridiales bacterium. Classification (GTDB taxonomy): domain Bacteria; phylum Bacillota; class Clostridia; order Lachnospirales; family Lachnospiraceae; genus Anaerocolumna. Next base: position 7,952 of record JAATEU010000133.1, on the reverse strand, counting down.
AATTGTTTATACACTGGGACATTGGAGGCTTAGAGGCAGCATAATTACAATTAAGGTTTATTTGAAATTTTGGTTGTAAATAGAAAATGCCAGATGGCGTTTGGATAATCGGGTAATTTAATGCTTGGGAAAGCTAAAAGAGGTAAAATAAATGGAATACGGAAAAATCATTGGAGTGGGCAATACGGCAGTTGTATATGAATGGGGAAAAGGGAAAGTGCTCAAGCTTTTTCAACAGGATTGTCCAAAAGAAGCAGTAGAAAAAGAGTTTTCTAATGCAAGGGCAATAAGCTATATGGATTTTGCGAAACCACAAGCTTATGAACTGATTTTTTGCGGAGGTCAAGCAGGTATTGTATATGATAAAGTAGATGGGATATCATTGCTGGATTGGGTCATAAAAACCCGTGACATACAGGGCTGTGGGGTATATATGGCAGGGCTTCATAAGGAAATGTTAAAAAATACAATTCAAAATGCCGCAAATTACAAAGAATTTCTGGAATGGGGTATTAAAAGAGCACCGTCTACTCATTTAAATAAGCAGAAAGAAATGCTGCAGTTGTTGGATAAATTGCCGAATGGAAATATGTTTTGCCATGGTGATTTTCATCCCGGCAATATTTTCTTATTGGACGGGAAAACAACGGTTATCGATTTTATGAATGTGTGTCAGGGACATTTTTTATACGATGTTGCAAGAACTGTGTTTCTGGTAGAATATACGCCTGTTCCTGTTGAAGCCGAAAACAAAGAAGAACTTTTTCAGTTCAAAAAATCCCTGGCAGCCGCCTATCTTATGCAAATGGAAGTGACCAGAGAGAGCATAAAGGATTATATAGCCGTCATTGCTGCGGCCAGGTTGGGTGAATGCCCGGGCGAACAGCTGGTTGCAGAATAATTGTTGACACAAATAAAAAAATGGTGTATTTGACTGCCATGACGATTAAAATGGCTTTCTTTACTCTTTTGCGAAGGGATTATACGTGATCTTTGCCAATCCGCCCGGTTATCACCCACCGTAGCAACAAAATCAATCGCCTTGTCGCCGACTTTGCCGATATGCCCGGTATGGCCCCTGCGAATCAACTTCAGATATACGATGTTTTCCAAAATAGGACCGATATCCCTGTTACTGTCACTGAGAAGGAGATGCCGCAGGCCGATATCCACAACATAATACTTTTCCAGTGATTTGAGAAGCTGCTTTCCCTTTATGTCATACCGGAAAGTTCAGTGTTCATAAGATGTTCATTCATGTGTTTGTCGTGAATGGTTGGTACAATATTATGGTCTTTTATTTTTACCTATGATATAATGAAACGAAATGAGGAATTGCAAACTTGCTTGCAGATTCCGATTGGAGTAACAAGATCATGAACACGCTTTTAGTTCATGATCTAATGTGGATGGCTTTAAGCTTAATAAGAATATTAACTTAAAAGTTATATAAAATTTTAATCATTGATTTGACGTCTCACCTTCTTAACGATTTTGAAAGGAAAACCGAATTGCAGCAGGAGAATACCAATCTTGAATTACATATACAATATATCTTGATAAAAGGCGGAATTACCATACTCTCTTGTAAGGGTTATGGAACAACAGTGACCTTACCGGCGGGAATTAACGGATGTCCCGTTAAAAAAATCGGAGCCTATGCTTTCTCAGATCCCGGGAAAGGTTTAAATATGCTTTCAAAAAGTTCAGAAGTTCTTACCTATAAGGTTCCGGGAATAAAAGTTCCCGGCAGTCAGAAAGAGTATATTTATGGTCGGAGATTACAAGAGATTACTTTACCGGAGAGTATAGAAATAATTGATGAATATGCTTTTTATAATTGCATGGAGCTGGCTGGGGTAAATATGTCGGGAGGCGGAATCCGGATAGAAAACGGTGCTTTTATGAACTGTGAAAAGCTTACCTTAATTAATATAAAAGCAGCACCGGATGACTTGACCAGTGCAAAAGGCATTTTAACAGAACTCACAAGTGAATTATGCATAACATTTACCTGTAAGGATGAAAAAGGAGTATTCATTTTTCCTGAGTATTATGAGGAGTCTATTGAAAATATATCGGCACGTGTTTTTCAGAATTTATTATATGGCGCAGGCTATCGCTACCGTCAGTGCTTTGAACAAGGAATGCTGAATGTAATGGCATATGATATGGTCTTTCAGTCAGCAGAAATTCAAATTGTTCATGAAACGGCTCTGAATATTGCTTTTTTAAGGTTACAATATCCGTATAAATTGAGTGAAAGTATGAAAAAGCAGTATTTGGATTTCATAGCCTTACACATTGAAAAAGCAGTTAAATTAATGATTTCACTGGATAATACAAAAGGACTTATCTTTTTAGTAGGGCTTGGAGTAATGACTGAGAAAAATTTTTCGGATGCCCAGGAGGAAGCTGTCAGGACTGAACGCAAGGAATGGGCCGGGATTTTATTACAGGAACGGCTGCATTATTATCCGCCAAGGGAAAAGAAATTTGAGTTATAAAGAAGGAAAGAAAAATTGGTTATGCCAATATCTACAATATAGAATGGATTCCGCAGGAAATACATTCTATATTTCCCGTTTTCAGAAAGAGGTTTGTTATGGCAGAAGATAGAGAAACACAACTGCAAAAAATAGGAGAGACAATTTTGACAGGGGCAAGGTCAGAACTGTGTCTGTATATGCGGTTTTTAAATCTTCCCTTAAGCAGTTTATCATATGAAAACAGACCCGGAACAAAACTTTTAGGTACGGATGGAATAAGGTTATTATACGACCCGGAAGTATTGATTGATTGTTTTAAAGACAATCCGATACTTATAAACAGAACCTATCTGCATGTAGTTCTTCATTGTATTTTCAGGCATCTTTTTAAACCCCACAGGGAGAATAAACCGATTTGGGATCTTGCTTGTGACATTGCCATGGAGTATATTATTGACGGAATAAACTATCGCTGTGTCAGATATCCCGCCACCAGGTTCCGCCGGGTATTTTATGAAAATCTTAAGAATAAGTTTAAGGTTCCCACCGCTGAAAAAATATATGGTTTACTCTTAGACCTTGACATGGTTCCCATGGAACAGGAACAGCTGGAGTCAGAGTTTCGAAGGGATGACCATTCCCTTTGGCCGAATAGTGATCAAAAACCGAATCCAGGTATGGAATCCCCGGAACAAAAGTGGAAAGATATCAGTGAAAAGATGCAGACGGAAATGGAAACTTTTTCGAAGGAAGAAGCCTCAAATTTAGAGACACTTAAGGATGAGGTAAGGGTAGAGAACCGTAAAAAATATGATTACAGGAGTTTTTTAAAAAAATTTGCCGTTATCAGAGAAGAATCCGTACCGGATATTGATTCTTATGATATCGTCCTGTATTCTTATGGATTGCAGCTTTATGGCAACATGCCTTTGATTGAACTCCAGGAAACCAAAGAAACAAAAAAAATTGAAGAGATTGTTATAGCAATCGATACTTCCCTTTCCTGCTCCGGTGAGCTGGTCAGGGAATTTTTGGAACAGACTTATACGATTTTAAAAGAAACCGAAAGTTACTTTCGGAAAATAAATATACATGTTATTCAATGTGATGATAAAATACGTTCTGACCGGAAAATCACCAGTCAGGAAGAATTGAAAGAATACATGGAACATTTTGAATTAATCGGTAATGGCGGGACGGATTTTCGTCCTGTTTTTGATTATGTAAATCAGCTGATGAAACAAAGAGTTTTCAGAAGCCTTCGGGGACTTGTTTATTTTACGGACGGTCAGGGTACTTTCCCAAAAGTAAAACCACCCTACGATACCGCATTTGCTTTCTTAAGGGAAAATTATGAGGATGTTTTTGTTCCGCCCTGGGCCATGAAGCTGATAATTGAACCGGAGGATTTAGGGCAGGGAAAAAGAAAAGGTAAACCTGATTTAATAAACTTAAAGGATGATGACAACAGGAAGGAAGCAAATTATGAATATTAAACGTGCAAAAGAAGAGATTATAAATACCGTTAAAGCCTATCTTGCAAAAGATGAATTTGGCAATTACCGTATTCCTTATTTAAGACAAAGGCCGATTCTGCTGATTGGCCCTCCGGGTGTTGGAAAAACCCAGATAATGGAGCAGGTCGCAGGGGAATGCAAGGTAGCTTTAGTGTCCTATACTATTACCCATCATACCAGACAAAGTGCAGTTGGTCTTCCTTTCATACGGAAAAAAGAATACGGCGGGAAGGAATACTCCGTAACGGAATATACCATGAGTGAAATCATTGCAGCCGTTTATGATAAAATAGAATATACGGGATTAAAGGAGGGTATCCTGTTTATTGATGAGATAAACTGTGTGTCAGAAACCTTAGCACCTACCATGCTTCAATTTTTGCAGTATAAGTCCTTTGGAAACAGGAGGATACCAAAAGGATGGATTATAATAACAGCCGGAAACCCTCCGGAATACAATCGTTCTGTACGTGATTTTGATACCGTAACCCTTGACAGGATGAGGAAAATAACCATAGAACCGGACTTAAATGTCTGGAAGGAATATGCTTATAAACAAGGGATTCATGGAGCCGTTATTTCTTATCTGGATATTCGGAAGGAAAATTTTTATCGTGTGGAAATAACACCTGACGGTACTTTTTTTGCCACGGCCAGAGGCTGGGAAGATCTTTCGGAAATGCTTATAACCTGTGAGGAGCTTTCTTTACCGATAACCGAAGATTTAATAATCCAATACATTCAGTATAATGTCATTGCCAGAGATTTTGCAAATTATTATGAATTATATAATAAATACAAAGAAGTATATTCCATAGATAAAATACTAAAAGGAAATATCACACAAAATGCAGTTATAAAGATTGAACGTGCTTCTTTTGATGAGAAACTTAATATAATCGGTCTTCTTCTTAGCAGGTTAAATGATAAATTTAAAGAAGTTTACTTTATGGATTTATATGTAGACAGAATGTTTGCATATCTAAAAATTTGGAAGCAGCAGATATTTGAGCCGGGTGCAATGCTTCCCGGGGAGAGTCTTAAGAATTTGATAAAAAGTGAAGAAGAGAAGCTTAATAACATAATAGAGAGCGGGCAGTCCGGCAAAACAGAAGTTACGATATCGGGCCGGATACGAAGCAGCTTGGAAAAGTATGCGAACGAACTAAGGGAAAAAGACGTGGAAGATCCTCAAATAGCTTTTGACTTAGTAAAACTGCTTTTTGAGAAGGAAACCTTAAGACGTAAGGAAATGATGTCAACTGCTTCGGAAGCTTTGGAACATGTTTTTGAATTTATGGAAACTGCTTTTGGCGAAAGTCAGGAGATGGTTGTTTTTGTAACTGAACTTACCGTGAATTTTTATAGTTCGAAATTTATCGGAGAAAATGGCAGTGAGATGTACACGAAATACAACCGTAGTTTGTTATTTGAAGAAAGACATAAGGATATATTAAAAGAAATTGATAAGTTATGAATCGGATCATTTACTATCAGATTTTTGAAAGTTAAATTACTTATTGCAGAAGTTGTAGCTGTTTCTCAATAATATTGAGGATAAATTAATTTAGATAATAAATCATGTATTGATATTCAGGTATTATATCTGACTTTAGTTTTAGCGCCTATGCTTTATATGGGTGCTATTTTTAATTTATAGGAAATTGCATCTTATAAATCAAGAAAACGCGGCTCAGAGGAGGCGCATGACGCGCAAGAGAAAGATTGTCACTGAAGTGACAGCGCGTCAGCGCCAGTGTCTGGCAGGCCAGACTCTTTTTTATGCAATTGGAAATTGCGTCCTATTGCATAAAAAACGTGGCCCTCTGGATGTGCACGCTTGCGGTATGGAAGATGCACTACGTGCCTGCAAGAGGCACGGCAATTCTACTTTGCAGAATCTTTATTCAGCAATAGTTGAAATATAAGAAAAATATAAAAAAACTAAGAAGTTAAGAAATACCTGACAGCGATAATGTAAAAAGCATGGGAAATCGTGAAAAATTTTTCATTTTTGCTGATTTTTAAAAAGAAAATCTGATTTTCAAAGCAAGAATTTCTATTTTTCAAAGCATAGAACTATTTCTTATCAGTTTACACTCTATGAAATGCAAACTAAAATGAAAGCATAAGAAAGCAAGAGGAGGTGTTAAGGTTTTGAAGAGGAAAGGAGCAGCTAAGAGTGCGGTTTATTGTACCGATAAGAAAAGAGACAGTCTGTTTAAAGATATTGTCAGGAACAAGTTTTCTTATATCATCGCATTACCTGCAGTTATTTATGTTTTTATATTCAGTTACATGGCATATCCATATATGCTGATTGCTTTTCAGCGGTATGATTACAGGAATAACTCGATTTTTGATATTATTTTCAGGGCTAAGTGGGTGGGCTTTGATAATTTTAAGTTTTTTTTCCAATCACAAAATGCGTTCAGGGTAACTTTCAATACGATTAATTTGAATATTCTGTTTATATTAACAGGAACGGTCATGGCAGTTGCACTGGCTCTTTTGCTTAATGAATTACGGTGTAAATGGTTTGTTAAGACAACTCAGTCGGTTATGCTGTTTCCAAGTTATATATCGTGGATTATGGTCAGTTATATCTTAATCAGTCTGTTTTCCACAGAGTATGGTCTCGTTAATACCTGTCTGAAATCAATAGGTATACAGTCGGTAAACTGGTATACTAAACCTGATGTATGGCCGGTTATCCTGGTATTCATGCGGATCTGGAAAGGTGCGGGTATGAGTGCCATTGTCTTTCTGGCTTCCATTACAGGTATTGATGAATCTTTATATGAGGCGGCTTCCATTGACGGTGCGGGCCGGTTACAGAAGGTATTTCGGATTACCCTGCCGTTAATTATGCCCACGATTATTATTATGACATTATTATCCTTAGGAAAAATCATGTATGGTGATTTTGGCATGATTTATGCGCTGGTTGGTGATAACGGTACACTGTATAAAACCACGGATATTATAGATACCTATATATTCCGTTCCATGCGGCAGGTAGGGGATATGTCCCAATCAACGGCAATTGGTTTATTCCAGTCGGGAATCGGGTTTGTAATGGTATATGGTTCTAACTGGCTTACAAGAAAATTTTATCCGGAAGGTGTGCTGTATTAAGGTGCTCCAGGCCGGTTTAACCATATTTTATTTGTCTAAGCTGCAGCCTTGTAACCAAATCTAAGCTTAAATCATGCAGCTTCACCAAAATGGGATTTTACTACATACGATATACAGGATGAAACATCCTGACAATCAGAATTACTATATTGGAAAGGGGACCTTTTACATGAAAAATAAGTTTACCTGGGCTAATTTTATCATAGGCGGGGTTATTTTACTGTTTGCACTGATTTGCCTGTTACCCATGTTATTGACCCTCATGGTTTCTATAACGGATGAAACAGCCATAATGCGGAATGGATACAGTTTTTTTCCTGAGAAAATATCACTCTATGCCTATAAACTCATATTTCAGGGCGGTTCCGATGTGATACGGAGTTATTTTATATCTATTTTCATAACTGTGGCGGGCACCTTAACAGCCATTGTAATTACAGGACTTGCCGCATATACGCTGGCAAATAAAAATGTAAAATACCGGAATGTGCTTGGCATGTACTTTTTTATACCCATGGTATTCGGCACAGGAATCGTTCCATGGTATTTGATCTGCGATATGCTTCATCTGCGTAATAATATATTTGCCCTGATTATACCGGGACTGTTATTTAATACTTTCAACCTGTTTTTGGTCCGGAACTTTATGAGTTCACTGCCGGATTCTTTAAGGGAATCAGCTACGATAGACGGGGCTAATGCTATCGTTATTGCATTAAAGATATATTTTCCCTTAACAATTCCGGCTGTAGCTACGGTGGGATTGTTTTACGGACTCGGGTATTGGAATGACTGGTGGAACGCTGTT
>JAATEU010000067.1 GCA_015655565.1 Clostridiales bacterium | reverse complement strand
TGTATGTCAACTCCCCTTTATAATCAAATCTTCGAGGGTGTAAATTTTTCTTTGCCTAGAACTGAAAGACTCTGCTAAAAAACATCTTTCAGTTTTTTCGCATCATTCAAACCAGACTCCCGCTCAAAAAATCCAGTAAGGAAAGGAATTCTGTCCACTTCTGATTTATGTGCACATATTTTATATAGGCTCTATACCGTCATCTTTCCACTTTACTAACCAAACATTTCATAAATATCTATCTTCGGCTTTACCAACTCCATAAATAGATACATCGGAATCTTTGTTAACCATTCTATACGATGAGACATCTTAATCTGTTCTTCAGTTGGTATTGGCTCATCCATATCTAGCAATATGAAACCATTTTTAACAAAAAATTTCACATACTCTGATAACGTTTTGTGTCTATAAACAACGGTACGTTCAAGACCAGTAATACTTCCATTCCATTCAGTAGGATTATAATAATCTTTTACAATTACTTGAATTTCCCCATCATTGGAGAACCACTTATGCTCAACTGGAGGTTTAAAGCAAGGATGAAGCATAGAAATAAATACTTTTCCACCTGGTTTTAGCACCCTATATATTTCTTTTAATGTTCCATTCAAATCTTCAACATCCATAATCATCATTGAAGATAATACATCATCAAATATATTATCTTCTAATCCATACAAATTATTACTATTCCTCATATAATGTTTAATTTCAAGTTGCTCTTCTTCAGCCTTTTTCTTTGCATATTCTAGTGGTTCTTCTGAACAGTCAATAGAAGTAACGATAGCACCTTTTTTAGCAAGTTCCCTGGAATATCCCCCCTCGCCACAACCTAAATCTAATATTTTTTCTCCTTTTACATCTCCAAATTTTCCAATTGTATTAGGCATGATATAATACATACGAAAATCATTTGTCTGAGCCTTTTCAATCCATTCTGAACCTAATTTGCTCCAACATTCTGTAGAACTATCTTTTTTCACTTCATATTCCTCCTTAAAAGTATTGTATTCATCAATTATAGCAACAGATATCTAATTAAATTTTGCTCTGTAGCAACATTACGCAATATTATATCATATCCAAACAATATTTCCCATAAATTTGTGTACACTTTTTTATGAAGTGTATTACTACACCTATATTAGAAAAGTGTACACTTTATACTAAATTGTAACCTATTGGCTTAGTAAATATTGCAGAGATGCAGGAATTACTTATAAAAGTCCGCATTGTACAAGAAGAACTACCGCAAGTCGATTGAGTACGGCTGGAATGCCGCTGGATAAGATACGGATATTCTTGGACAAGTCGATGAAAAGACTACCCTCGGTTATATTTACAATTCGAATACGGAACAAGAACACTTGGATATTATGAATGAAGCTCTGAAAAAAAGTGATAAAAAGAACAAAAAAGCACTGCACATATCAGCGCAATAAAAAATCCCTTGAAAATCAAGGGATTTCGTAAGCGCGAGACGGGATTCGAACCCGCGACCCCCGCCTTGGCAAGGCGATACTCCACCACTGAGCCACTCGCGCATATATATTTTAACTTATTAATTACATCAGGCACAAGTGAAAGTATAATACAAGAAAGCATTTCTGTCAATAAAAATTTAATTTTTTTAGAATAAAATCTCACTACAAAAGGCATAAAAAAGAATCGAAAGCCAGGAGTATTATGGTAATCCCTTTATTGATTCTTTTCATACTTTCTTCTCCTCCCTGTGCTTTGCAAATCTTTTTTCCGGCTCTGCTGCCGAATTTTTTTATTACTTCTTCCCCTTCTTTTTTTCTTCTGCCAAGTATTGCGTCCCACAGTTTTTTCCTGGTTCTTTGTGTCCCAGTGCCTCTGACTTTGTCATCTTGCCTGTCCGATTTCTATGGGGCAGCGAAATAATCCACAACCTGTGTCCGGACACCGGAATCCTGGGCATAGGAGCCACAGGAGAAAACCGGCCAGTTTCATATCCGGGTTACATCTCATTTTTATTTTTCTACATCATACCAGTACCTCTTCCAATACCTTAAAGCCGTTTTTTTCTATAAATACTATCTGTTTCTGCTCCTCTCCCGTGAGGAAATCCTTTCTTTTCCCGCCTTCCTGCAGGGAAATTTCCACAGGCTTTCCGGCAAAGTTAAACAAAAAGGTGTACCGCATCCCGTCCAGAATCCTTGTTACAGTTTCTACATTATCCTTGAAATGGCTGTTAACCTGATTTTTATGTATGCCCGTTTCCTTCACAATCTTATCCAGCAGCTGGATAAGCACCTCTTCTTCCAAGTCGGTTCCCATGTAGTAAGCCCAGTTTTTTTATGATTTCTGCATTTCCCGGTAACGCCTTCTCGGCACGCCGTCGGCATCCACAATGGCATAATTCAACTGCTCCGCGCCAAAGGGGAAGGTACGGAACTGGAAGTGCAGCATCATATCCACCCCAAGAGCCATAATCAGAAAAATATGTTCCTGCCTGTTAAATACCCCCATAGGAATAAAGCTTGTTACTACAGGGTCTATGGCAATATCTACCGCCACAGTCTGTATGTTTTTAACCTCGTTGTCAACTACTTTGGAAAGCACGTTCAGCATGTTCTCATAGATTGTCCCCGATTGTTTCTTTACAACCGAAACGGCCCTGACCTGTAAAAATGTTCCGGCCGCAATGTAGATAATTATAATCGCCCCATACGATAAAATCAAATTCTTCAGTATACTCCGGCTGCTTTTCTTCTCCATTCTTCTGCTACCCCCGTCCCTTGTCCTGTGCCCTTTATTGTTCACCTGTGGGGCATTATAACACAGAACCGGCGAAAGGTTCAACCGCATTTTCTGTGTTATAAACGCAGCCATATGTTTGTTTTTTCTCTACTTATTCCCTGCTGTATGATACAATATCCTTATGTTCGTCTGACCTGTCGTCCGAACCTTTCACGCATGAAATCCTTTCCGCCGGATTATAGAAATGTATCCGTGACTATGGATAATCGAAGAACCCTTCCTTGTTACCAAAAGTAACCTGGAACCATGTTATCATTAAACAGCGGACAGACTTGTGCATACGGGATTTATTTGCTTTCTTTTGTTCGTTCTGGTAATATCTCAACCAGCAAGTATAATTTTGATATATCCACTATATCTCAACCGCATTTACGATATTCTCGTAAAAGTTGACTTTTTCTTATTTATGGGTATAATATGCTATGTAAAAACTCTAAGTTGGAGGAAACGATATGCTTATAATGTTTAAGGTAAAAAATTATACCTCATTTAAGAAAGAATCAATATTAGATATGAGGTCAACCGCTTATGTTCAGCATGCTTCGCATGTCATAAAAATTGACGAGAAAACAAATCTTTTGAAAACAGCTGCTTTATTTGGCGCCAATGCATCCGGTAAATCAAATATTATTTCTGCGCTGTTCTTTTTTGAGCAGTATGTTTTTTCTCAATTCATCAATAAAAAGAAGAATAGCGATATTGATGTCTCCGAGCAGCAGGTAAAAATAAAGTTAGAGCCTTTTATGTTATCAAAAAATAATAACGTTGCATCTGAATTTGATATTATTTTTATTCACAACAATAAACAAATTCAATACGGTTTCGAATGCACTGCCAAAGAAGTACTAAATGAGTGGTATTTTATTGATGATAAAAAAGTTTATGAAAGGAAGGGCACAGTGATCACCTATGGTAACAAATATCAAAAGATATTGAGTGCTTATAAGAAAATTCCCGAAGAAAGACTGTACCTTTCTGTTCTTGAGTATTTTCTTGATGATGAATCAAAAGAATCTGTACTCGGTGATTTTATTTCCTTCTTTATAAATGAGTATAATGTGTTTTCAGAAATTCTGTTTGAGTCCACCGTTAATAAACTTGCCGGTTCTGTTATGCTTTCAAAAAAACTGGTGGACAACCAAAAATACCGTGAAGAGGTTGAACGTTATTTGCGTTTGATTGATGTTGGTATTAAGAGTTTGGATGTCCAAACCGAAGTAATTACGAATGAAAGTACCGGCAAGGAGAAAAAGAAAAATGTTGTCCGTACAGTTCATGTTATATATGATGAAAGCGGAAAGGCTGCCGGTGAAAAGTATCTTGATTTTCAACAGGAGTCTACCGGCACAATCCGTTTCTTAGCTTATATTCAAAATGTCATTGAAATGATAGATAAGGGCGGGGTTTTCATTGTTGACGAAATGTCTGCAAGGCTTCATCCTTTACTCACAAAACTGATTGTTGATATATTCCAGGCAAGTAGTAATACAAAGGCTCAGCTTATTTTTACAACACATGATATTTCACTTCTCAACAACAACCAATTCCGGCGTGATGAAGTTATATTTGTTGATAAAAACGAACACGGTGAATCCTCTTTGTATGCTTTGTCGGATTTAAAAGTTCGGGAAGATGCAACCTTTAGTAAAGACTATTTACAAGGAAAATATGGCGCTATTCCAATATTCAATTATGATGAGTTAACAGGCGGTGAAATTGATGGGTAGAACAGAACTGTCCTCACAACGCTTATCGCAATTAAAGAAAACAATTAAAGGATATGAACTTATACCAGTGTGAACAAGTAAGGCTGCTGAAAAAGTTAATTGAAT
>JAATEU010000147.1 GCA_015655565.1 Clostridiales bacterium | reverse complement strand
GATTTTCGCCGCTTCCGAAAATTCCGTAAATGTTGGCTCTCCCAAACAATAAAGAATATCTAAATAATATTCATCATTCAATGTCATTTCCGGAATGGACACAGAGGAAACTTTAGCATTGTTCTTATGCAAAAGCATTACCTTATCATATAGACGAAAAAATATTTGACTGATCTCTCTCATAGTATGCCTCCATATAGTTAAGAAAACTAATTTATTTTCTTAACTATTTTACCATATATATTGAATTGGGTCAATAATATTCTTCAACTTATCTAAGAATAAAAAGCAAATCAAATGCGAAACAATAGGTTTCCGCAAGCCCCTCCCCAATAGCATAAAGAGGTACTTCTTAAGCTTGACATTCTCAAAACATGTGTGTTTAATGTTTATACACACAAAGCACGATAAAGGCGAGAATTTCCATGCTGACATTGGTTATTTAGAAGGTTAAGAGGAGAATGATAGTGAATAATAGAGTTTATTTTTTAGATGCGCTCCGCGCTTTTACCATGTGACATTGCTTTACACACAACAGTTTCAATAGAATGTTTCTTTCGAGTTGTCCGACGGATATATCATGGGGTTTATCGGGGGAAATGGGGCTGGAAAGACCACAACCCTGAAATCGTTCATGAACATCGTGCGGCCGGACTCAGGACGCATTACCTTTCTTGGAAAGGATATGCACAATCATGAATTCGAGCTGAAACAGAAAAGCATGTATTTCTCGTACAGAAAATCGGTCGTAAATTTTGACCAAATCAATTTATAGGCGGCGGATAATATGGTTATTATCATTGCGGAAAAAAGCGACACACCTAATACGAACAGGTCTATGTGCAGATTGCTTCGCAGATACTAAATGGTGAACTCGAAGCGAATGACTGCCTGCCGTCAATACGCACGATAGCGCGGGAAGTTGGAATAAGCATCATCACGATAAAAAAGGCGTGGGAACTGCTTGAGGCCGATGGACTTATTTATACCCGAACGGGGATAGGCTCTTTTGTATCGGAGCATGCCAAAAACCGGTTGAGCGATAAGAAGCATGAATTCGCCGTCGATCGGTTCCGTAAGGACGCGGTATTTTACCGGGAGTTGAATATCTCGCGGGAGGAACTTATCAAGATTGCGGAAAAGGAGTACTGAGCTTTCCACTATACTTGGCTATTGGAGCGGAATATAACATACCTCTCCTGTTAGCACTAATTTTCATTAAGGAGTTAATTTCTTGCCCGTACAGTATGCTGCTTTATTCGATGAATACCACAAAAAAACCGTTGTTTGGCGGCAGAAAATCATATGCATAATAAGATAGCTAATACCAATGGCAAGGGCGTTTGAAGCGGCAGGAAAGCAGGCGGGAGTTTGCGGCGGGAGAGCCAAATTACAGTCCGCTTTCGTCAGCGGATAGGGCATATATGAATGCTCAAAAAGGATACAGCAATTATCCTGCGACACAACTGTAAATGGGAATTTATTATATCTTATGTTATAGCTTTCTCGCCTTAAAGCATACAGAAATCGGAAGCATTCTTGCCATTTTAGCCTTATCACTATCATCTTCAACAGATTCCATAGTTTTCTTGTCAGTTTCCTCAATCATTTGTTCAATAGCAAAGCCAGTCCTAGCTAATGCATTTATGTATGTTGATATTTTTCGGTTGCAAAGAATAATCTCACTATCATCGACGGGCATTGTAAAATATGCTTCGTCAAAATAACTCCTATTAAAAATCAACTGATTTTGCTCTAAAATATCCTTCCGTTGGTCACAAGACCAAGCTACACAATAATTCAAAGTATGATGCCAACTGAATATAAATATTCCATCCTTCTTAAGATACGAAGCTATTTTGTTAAATGTACCTTGCAAATCTGTTGTCCAGCCAATGCCATATATTGAATATACATAATCAAAATAATTCGTTGGAATATCAAGGTCTGATTCCATAGGCGCACATATGAACTTTGCTGTGTATCCATTTTCTTTTAAATATGCTTTTGCATTTTCAATTTGCTTATGTGATAAATCCACACCCCATAATTCAGCAGCATTTCTATCTGCATGGTATTTTAATGAATGACCACTCCCGCAACAAATTTCTAACATTTTTTTGCCAGATACATCTCCAAATAAATGCAAGTCATCTTCCGTTACAAATTTTACCCCATATGCAGGAAGTGCTGTAGTTCCAAACCACAAATCTGCATTCGCATCCCAATATGTTTTATTGTTTTGTGTAATATTATTGTTTTCCATTAGATAACTTCTCCCTCAGTATCCTAATAGTAAAATTCCTGTTTATCTCTACTTCAAACTCCAATATACAGCACATTCCTCAAACCCACAACCATAATCCACTTCGGGACAAGTTCAGACTGCGCGAAAACCAGTTCGAATGGTCACAAAAATGCATATTCATGTTTGGACTTTTTGAAAAAATGCATTATAATT
>JAATEU010000237.1 GCA_015655565.1 Clostridiales bacterium | reverse complement strand
GCGTCCGTATAAGGTCCCGCAATGTTTTTTGAACGGAACAAACGTATATGGTAACCTCCGAAATTTGTAGTTGATTCAAGCCCGCCGTAGGATACATACATGTAATAGTACCCTGCCGCCTGGTCCCAAACAATATAGGAGCCTTCTCCCGTACAGCCGTATCCGCCGGAAAGCCGTATGCCAAGATACTGGTCGGATGAATTAGTTACCGTAGAATAGGTATAAGAATAATCTCTTAAGCCGGTTTGGTTATCCAGCTTTAACAAAAAGATTCCGCCGAACCAGGAACCGTAAGTCATCCAAAGCTGTCCGTCCTTATCATAAACCAGCGCCGGGTCTATGGCATTGGGACCGTAGGATGCGTTCCAGGAACCTTCTGATAAATACCTGCCGGCAACCGAATTAGATCCCGTAACCGTCGCATAGTCGGTAACACTTGCTTCTGAAGAATTGGTAAACCCCGAATATACAACGGTTCCAGCATAAGTATAAGGCCCAGTTATGCTGTCTGCGGTAGCTAATGCAATGGACGAGTAATAATTACTGCCGTTAACGCTCATGTACATGCACCATTTTCCCATGGCCGGGTTATAGATTACGTCCGGCGCCCAAAGGTTTCCGCTGATATCATAATTACTGCTGCCCCTGGCTGCCCAGGCGCCCCCTACTGAAAAAATACTGGAATAATTGTTATTAATATTCGTAGTAAAATTACTCCAGGAAGCCAGATTCGAACTAATGGCATTTGCCATATGAGAACCAAAAATATAGTATTTGCCGTTGGCTTTTACGACAGACGGATCATGGACCGATGTTCTCGTTGTACTTAGCACAGCCGCATTTGCAACGGTATTCCCTGCTAACAGGCTGAATGGAAATTGAAACATAAAAACCAGTGTAAGTAATACCCCAATAATTATTTTTAAATTTTTATTCATTTTTATTTCGGTAAATTTATACCGATCCCCCCTTTAAATAAAATAGTTTAGATTGTCCCTGAAAAAATCTCCTTTGTACTCTAAAATCTCTCTGATTTGTAATATTTTTTACAATTTCGCCTCTATCTTCCTAACAAAATACTTATATTCCATTAAGTTAATATACCGATATATTTCTTGTATTTATATTACATTTTTAGGAACATTTTGTCAACTATTTTATTTGGTTTTTTTTGTCCCAATTTAACTCCAATATTAGATTTTTTATCATATGAGCAATTTTTTCCATACCAGGAATATCCGCTACATTCTGATATATCATTAATTGACATAAAAAACCAGGCTCACTCAAGAGTTATAAAAATCTTTCCGCCGTAGGTTGCGGCAACAACTTCATTTCAGATAATACAAGCTAACCGCCATCCGGAATTAAACTTCTATTGTATAATGACCGCTGCCCAGTTCAAAAATGATATATGTAGGACAGCCATTTTAGCTGTCCTTTTATCCCACTATGTTTCAGCATCTTTACTTATTGTCAATAATTGACTTACTTTTCTTGGGAGCTGTTATTTCACTCATTGTAACCTTGATAGGTTGTATTTCGGCAAATTGCTCTTTAATTATTTCCCTAATTATTTCTTGGCAATAATGCTATTGGTCTTTGTGATATCCATAGTTATGCCAAGGCTGCATACAATACATGTCACTTCCTCTGCTGTTAATATAATTTCAATCTCATTCATATAAAAATCCTCCGTTTTTAAAAGTTGTTTTTTGTTACATCTAAATATGCTTCGATTACGCAGAAAATTAGTTTTTCATAATATCATTTTTTCAAAAATATACAGCCAAAAGAGTAAGTGCTTCAAAAGATGACGTCTAGCAATACGCCCACCATGGTGGTAAGCTAGTGATATCATTTTTTGGCACTTCATATGTTTATGATTAAGCCTGCAATCTTCTGGCAGTTCAGTTGACTAAGGCAGGAACTGATTCGAATTTCAGGATGGTTATTGAAGTCTCTGTTTGGCATCTCAATGCAAAAAGCCAGGCACGTCTTGGCGTATGGCTTGATATTGGCTTCACAAAAATTATTAGAGATGTGCAGACGCCCGTCTTCCAAAAATGTTTCCAGATATTTTCGCTGGTTTGTAGCATAGTTCAGTGCCTGGGTTAATTTCTCGTTAGTAGTCGAAAGAACAGCGGTCTCATCAACCCACGCCAAAAGGCATCAAGGATGCGCCTTGATTTTCCTCCTTTCCCCTTGATTTTCAGGGTGGCTCCTTTCATATTGAACTGTATGTTTCCCGCCGTCAGGTCGCATATTTCCTGTGCTCTTGCCCCACTTGCATACATTAGGCTGAGCAGCACCTTATCCCTGAGGCCGATTTCCTTACTGTCATCAGGTAAACGAAGAAGTATCGAAACTTCTTGCACTGATAACACCGCTCGTTGCTTCTTCTGGGCTTTTTTCATGGGGATTTTAATCACGCCGATTACGAAATACGGATGCGGCATCAAAATCCCGGTTCTGAGCATACGCAGAAAAAGAAATGATTGCTGACAGCCTCTGGTTTTTTGTTGATGCGCTACAACCCCGTTCTTTCTCAATCCAGTTAAGGAATTCTGTCATAGTGTTAAAGTTTAGCTGCTCAAAGGATATCTTATCGGCTAGGCACCCTGTTGTATACCGCTTACGATATTTCTCGTTTAATAAACTTACTCAATCTAAATCTTCACCATTACTAGTAATAACTTTTTTGTACCAATAGAAGCTATCTTTTTTATATCTATTCAGTGTACCATTTCCATCG
>JAATEU010000550.1 GCA_015655565.1 Clostridiales bacterium | reverse complement strand
GGAGCAACAAGATCATGAATATGTTTTTTGTTTATGATATAATGAGGGAATTGCCAGCTTTTATAAATTCCGGCTGGCAGCAAGAGAATGAACACAAGTGTTCATTCTCTGATAAATAAGATGTTTTAAATAGTAAAGTGGGATTGAGTACAAATAAGAAAGGATGAAATTCTATGGTTTGTAAAGCTTGTGGAAGAAGTGCAGCAAATGAAAACGTTAATTATTGTGAGTACTGCGGTACCTCCTTCCGTGAAAATATACCCATAAGACAGGAAAGTTATTCGATAGAAAGAGAACAACAGAGTGCGGAAGTCAATAATGAGGAGACTGAAAAACCCATTTCCTTTGGTAATTGGATGGGAACTATGCTTTTACCCTTTATCCCGTTTATAGGTATTTTTATTTATTTTGTAATGATGTTTGTATGGGCTTTTGGCAGTGACACTCCCAAAAGTAAAAAAAATTGGGCGAGAGCCAGTTTGATTGTAGGGGTAATTTCTATTGTAATATTTATCTTTATATTTGCTTCAACAATGATGGAAGTCATGAACAGTGGATTGAATATAGAAGATTATATGAATGAATTCTATTAAAAATATATGGAGCAGGCGGATATAAGGACATAAAAGACTGTGCGGCGGGGAATTTCTCTTAGCTGCACAGTCTTTCTTTCAATATATTTTTAATCTAGAATTGCTTCGATAGCCTCCAGTTCCTCTTCTTTAAAAGTAAGATTTTTTAAAGCTCCTATATTTTCAATAACTTGGGAGGATTTGCTTGCTCCAATCAGCGCTGCTGTGATTTTGCCGTCGCGGAGTGCCCAGGCCAGAGCCATTTGAGCCATGCTCTGGCCACGTTCTTTCGCGATACCATCTAATTTTTTTACTTTTTCAATTTTTTCCTTAGATACGGAATCTGAATTTAAGAAGGGGCTTCTGGAATCTGCAGCCCTGGAATCCGTTGGTATGCCCTGGAGATATTTACTGGTTAACAGACCTTGTGCCAACGGGCAGAAAGCAATGCTTCCCATACCGTTTTCTTCTAATACCTGTATCAGGCCCCCTTCTATCCAGCGGTTAAACATACTGTAATTTGGCTGATGTATTAAAAGCGGGGTACCCATGATCTTTAAAAGCTTAACTGCTTTAGCGGTCTGTTCGGCATTATAATTCGAAATTCCCACATATAAAGCCTTACCCGAACGGACGATATGATCAAGGGCCATCATGGTTTCTTCTAATGGTGTCTCCGGATCCGGCCTGTGGTGATAAAATATATCTACATAATCAACTCCAAGCCTTTTAAGGCTTTGTTCCAGGCTGGATACTAAGTATTTTCTGCTTCCCCAGTCGCCATAAGGACCAGGCCACATGGTATAGCCGGCCTTAGTGGAAATTACTAATTCATCGCGGTAAGGTTTCAGTTCATTTTTTAAAATTTTGCCAAAGTTCTCTTCTGCTGCACCGGGTTTTGGACCGTAATTATTAGCAATATCAAAATGAGTAATACCGTTATCAAAAGCAGTAGTAACCAGGTTAACCATATTATCATAAATATTGGCGGAACCAAAATTATGCCATAAACCCAAGGAAAGGGCCGGAAGCTTTAAACCGCTGTTTCCACACCTGTTGTAAAGCATATTCTCATAACGTTTGTCATTTGCCTGATACATTTTCTAAAGCACCTCTTTCTTCTTAATTGTCTTAATATAGTTTCCAGTACAGCGTTTTCTAAATAACTGGCCGAAAAACGCAGGATAAATTTTCATAGGTGATAATCAAAAAACGCAGGCGTAGTAGGGGCTACGCTGAGGCTTTTTTTTACCGCCCCACTTTGTGGAATGCTGCGTCACAATTTTGGAAACGTAGCCCCACTATGTTCCCCAAATTGCTTCTTACCTCCCACAAAGTGGAACACTCAACCCGGCACAAGCATTTTTCAAACACGCTCCAGGGGATATCTAAGGAGGATTTAACTATATTAATAATATAATATAACCTCTTAGGAGAGAAAACAAGGGGGTAAGAATCTTTAATTTTTGTAGTATCTTATATAAAATAATCATTACAGATACAGGCATTAGAAATGCTCTTTTTTTTAATTGTACATTTTAATTAAAGCTACAATAAATGGGAGTAACGCTATGATAAACATACACAGCGTTTAGAAGTCCTGTCTGCTTTTACTTGACAGAACCAGGTACATGGATTATATTATAACCTATGAATATCTAATATCTGCAGCCTGTATTTTAAAGCATTAAGAATATCAGGTCCAAGAAAGAAAAATAGATTATTAAGGATAGGAGCTGGAGTAGAACATGAGCAGAGTAAGAACCAGATATGCGCCGAGCCCAACCGGCAGAATGCACGTTGGTAACCTGAGGACAGCATTATATGAATACCTGATAGCAAAACATGAAGGGGGAGATTTCCTTCTTAGAATAGAAGATACCGACCAGGAAAGGTTTGTGGAAGGGGCAATTGATATTATATATAATACCTTAAAGGTAACGGGATTAACCCATGATGAAGGCCCTGATAAAGACGGTGGCTGCGGACCCTATGTACAGAGCGAGCGTCAGGCCCGGGGAATTTATATGGAATATGCAAAACAGTTAATTGAAAAAGGTGAAGCATATTACTGTTTTTGTACAAAAGAGA
Organism: Clostridiales bacterium; assembly: GCA_015655565.1. GTDB lineage: Bacteria > Bacillota > Clostridia > Lachnospirales > Lachnospiraceae > Anaerocolumna. Next base: position 1,188 of record JAATEU010000550.1, on the reverse strand, counting down.
GATTAAGCACCCTTAAGAGTGTTGTTTCCGAAGATGATAAGGAGATTATTAAATACGATAAGCACTGCTTATACCTTTCCAAAGAAGAGATAGAAGCTAATTTAACGGCAGGAATTCCTTATGTTATCCGTCAGAATATCCCTGCGGAAGGAACGACTACCTTTCAGGATGCCATTTATGGAGTGATTACGGTGGATAATGGGGAATTGGATGATATGATTTTAATGAAATCAGATGGTTTCCCCACTTATAATTTTGCCAATGTGGTGGATGATCATTTAATGCGTATTACCCATGTTGTACGTGGTAACGAATATTTGTCTTCTTCCCCTAAATATACCAGGCTTTATCATGCCTTTGGATGGGAAGAGCCGATTTATGTGCATTGCCCGTTAATCACCAATGAAGAGCATAAGAAATTATCAAAACGCAGCGGTCATTCCTCCTTTGAGGATTTATTGGAGCAGGGTTTTGTTACGGAAGCCATTGTTAATTTTATTGCCCTGTTAGGATGGAGTTCCGGAACGAATGAAGAGATTTTTTCCCTTGAGGAACTAGTTAAGGAATTTGATTATCATCATATTAATAAATCTCCGGCCGTATTTGATATGGCAAAGCTTAAATGGATGAATGGTGAATATATCAAAAAAATGGATAATGAGCGTTATTATGAGCTTGCCCTTCCTTATATCAGGGAAGTAGTCCATAAGGAGCTGGACTTATATAAGATTGCGGATTTAGTAAAAACAAGGATTGAAACTTTCCTGGATATTAAGGATATGATTGATTTCTTTGAGGAAATACCCGATTATGATACCGCAATGTATATCCATAAAAAAATGAAAACCAACGAAGAACTCTCTTTATCCATTTTACAGGAGCAATTGCCTTTATTGGAGGGTCTTAAGGATTATTCTATAGCAGGCATTGAAGCGGTGATTATGGGTTACATCAAAGAAAAAGGAATTAAAAACGGTACGGGGTTATGGCCGATCCGGACGGCCGTATCCGGTAAGCAGTCCACACCGGGAGGAGCTTATGAAATTATGAACATCATTGGCAAAGAGGAAAGCCTCCGCCGAATCAAACTTGCGATTGCTAAATTAAGCAGCCGGTAATATGCCTATGGAAATTAACAAGTCACAATTAACGGCAATCAATCATAACAAAGGGCCCATGCTGGTTTTG
>JAATEU010000476.1 GCA_015655565.1 Clostridiales bacterium | reverse complement strand
TTTGGTGGGTGAACGAAGTCCGTTGGTATTCCTTCCGGTAGGCACCCAAAAATTTCCCTTTGTATTAATCAGATTGGTACTCATGGAAGCCTTCCGCACAGAAGTAAGCAGACCTATTCCAACTTTTAACCCCGCTTTATCCAAGGTCTGATAATAGGAATTCTCTGACTTTTCAAGGCCCAGGATTGCACCGATTAAACCAAATATTGAGGTTGGAGGCATAAGGGAATAGGTTGTAGGCGAACTCGTTGTATAATAGGGCTTATAATGACCATAATCACCTCTTAATTTAAAGCAAACACATTTCATATCTGTCACCTCTCTCAAGCGGGAAGATCAACTGCAATGCCTATTTTCTTAAGCTCTTCTGCCAAATTTATATCTGCTTTTAATTCCGAATCCACTTTTAAGGTGACTTTATCAATCTTGTCTTTATTTTTCACAAGACAATCCAGCAGCTCTTTTAATTCAACAATACCATCACCGATAGCACGTACTGCTTCCCCGCTCATGCCATATTTAAACTTGATTTTTTTATCTAATCCTCCTATATAATAATTTTTTTCTTTATAAGTCACATTTAATAAAAATCGGGGTACCTGCCCGGCCTTGGTTCTTGTAATTAAATTCTTGGTTCCTTCCCATATGGCATCTATCAAAAGCGTTACATCTTCTTCGGTAAGTCCTGTATATACCGCTGCACGGTCATTTACAATTCCGTAAAAATTAATTAAACTATAAGGTAGATAGTATTCCTGGCGGAAGGTTTTCTGGTCTTTTCCGTCACCACTGGCAAATGCACCGGTACCTTTTACAAATTCTAATTTGACCGGATGCATGGAATAACCCATTTTAAACTGCACAGGCCCTGTGAATTGTAAACTTGCATTTTTAATATCACTGGGAAGGACACAGCCAAACATGCGGATATCAATACATTTTTTAACATTGTTCTTAAATTCTTCCAGTTCTTCTTTCGTTAATTTGTCTTTATCATTCTTTTTAGACGCTTTTACTCTTGCCGAATCAGGTAGAAAGTCAGTTCCCCTATGTTTTCCATCTGCTAAGGAACCCTCTTCTGTCTGTGTGTCTTTTACCAGTATCTCATAATTTTTTGCAGTTAATTCATCCCTTACGGTTCTTTTTAACCTTACGTCTGTTACAATATTGATCCCTGTTTCCGCATCAAGTCTAGGCTTATTAGCATCATTGGGATCTCCGTTGGGATTTCCCCAGGATATATCATATAAAAAGATTATTTCGCTTCGTTTTGCTGTTGACATACCTTTTCCTCCTTAAGTCCCCCGTATATTTTTTTACTAAGCGCCATTCCGCCTGCTATGTAAAAATTTATTTCATCGGTGGATAAATTCCATACCGGTTCTGATTCAAATATGAGTTCCATTGTGTTTTCCATAATTAATCTAGATGCATTTGAATAACTGTTATATGCATTCATTTTTTCAAATGCTTCGCTCAATAAGCCTTTTACATCCGTACTTCTAAGCTTTAAACCCTTCAGCCTTGTAAAAAATGGCGTGGAACCGTTTAGTTCTTCACTTTGTATATTCATTACCTTTTGAGCTAAAGCTCCGGTTAATACCAAAGCTTTTTTAATCTTTGTATTTTTTGTATCCAACCCGATATCATAGGGTTCTAAAATTTTTTCTAACTTTTCATCCATACTGGCTTCCCCCTTATTATTGTGAATACATCCTATTTCCTGTAAATATTTAATTCCAATCCATGCCCTTAGGGTAGTGTGATATACATGATCATCTTTTAGAAATGCACGTCTTATATTTCTCATGTAGTGAGGCAGTAACGTATTCAGCAGGATAGTTTCTTTCATAAAAATTGCCTGGGTCAGAGTTAAGAAATCACTGTCCAAATCATAAGTTTTACTGGAGGGTTCTGTTTTTGACAGGTAGTATCTAAAATATCGGAAACTGAACTTTTCTCCTACCAGCTCTTCATAAATCCCGTCAACCACATATTTTCCGGCATAAAGAGCCGCAAATCTGGAAGGGAAAATGTCCTTGATATCTAAAATAATTCTTTCTGCTGCATGATCTTTCTTAAAAAATAAAATTCGGTAAGAATTAATATCATCCTCCTCTGCTAATTCTTCAAAGATGTCCCCGCTTAAACTGGAAAATTCATCATTTGCTGTTTCCTTAAAAGAAAAACTTTTGTTTTTGATACCTTCCAGTTTATCCACCAACAGTTCCTGCATGTCCTCATTGCAGGTAGAAGAAGGAATCAGGTAATAATCATGACCAAAAAATTTATATTGCAGATTATTAAGCACATACTTCTTGCCTTCCCTTAAAATTGGCTCGCAGGAAATACATACCGGACAATTCCTCCAAATATTTTCTTCTGAAAATCCTCCGTTTATAAATCCCGGCTTGTCTGTGGTATAGAATTTAAAAACCTCAACCTTGGGAAGAAGGCTGACATTTTTTTTACCGCACAAACAGCAGCTTCCGGTATGACTGTCTTTCCCGATAATTTTCCGCCTGATTTTTTTTGAATAATAGTCAAAAACAATATCCACGTCCAACGGGTATTGTTCATCTAGCTTAATGCAGATAATGTTTTGTACGCCTTTTCCCTTTGGCATAATAGTACTTATTTCTGTTACCAGCTCATCCTTATGGATTATAATATATTCATAAATTCCTAAAAAAAACAGCGCACCTTCTGAATCCTCTGTATCCGTACCTGCATCCTTAAACCACTGGGCTATTTTTTTAACCAGTGTCTTATCCACCTCTGTTAACTGTGCACAGGGTCCGTAATTAGCTCCGTTAGCGGAAGCTTTCCGTAATAAATACTTTTCGGGATTATCCTGATTATAATCTAAAACCTCAACTCCCTTGTAATTAACTTCACTCCCTTCTTTTGCAAACCTTAGCCATATAACATTTGTAATGTTTTTTGGCGTATCCGGCAGCAGCATAGGATCCATTTCCGTATCTCCAAAGCCGCTAATTGCTTTTCCAACTCTGTAAACATCATAAATCATATACTTATCACCTCCTGGCATTATTAATTTCAATGCATCCGAATCCCTGGGAATTTTTACCTCCTATTCCTGCGTTATATGCCATTTTCTGCAGTTCTTCACTCCCCTCCATTTCCATTTCACAATTGTAAGCTAATATGTGAAAATTTTTATAGTTAACCTTTGCAAGCTTAACTCCTCCTATTGGTTTAATGGAAAACCCGCTGTTACCCGGTTCCCTTCCATAAAACGCCTTATATTTATGTATTAGATTTCTGCTGATATAATCGCTGAATTCATAGTCGAAGGGATTATAAAATCTAGTCTGCTTATTCTCTAAGGTGGTATAGGCAGTACATGGAGATAAGGTATATATTTGAGTTTTATTTTTAAACCCAGGAGTTGCTTTAACATTTATCTGATTGATTTTAACGAGAGCTCCTCCTATGCTTAATTCTTTATTTTCTAATAAAACGCTGTTTAATAGATATCCCATAAATTCATCGGATACAGAAGATATGATAAGACTCATATCTTTAAGAAAATTGATTCGGTTATGTTCCCTATCCAGTTTATATAATCCGTTTATCCTGGAAAAGGTAAAAAGCTTATAGGTTTTTTTATCTACTTGATAGCCCTTATTATGGATAAACTTATTATATTCCTCATCTTTTATCCATGAAAAGATCATGGCCTGAATAATATGGTTATACTGAATTGGAATAGCTACCGGATTTTTCTGGTCAAAAAATATTTCGATTCTCATATCTCTCCCTTTTGAAATTTAAATTATTTACAGCTTTTATGGAATCAGTTTAAATATTTAAATTGATACATATTATGGCTTAAATGCTTAATATGATTAAGAGATCTTGGAAATTTTTATATATATATGTATATTATATTACAAGTTTATAGAAAATCAAGTCGATATTAATATATTTTACTTAAAAATAATTAAACTAATAAAATTTATTTAATTAGTTTAATTGATTCTATACTAAAATGTTCTTTTTTAACATATGAATTTAAATCCTTACAGGTAAGCTAAAATAAATACTGTACATAACATACGAGAACTTTACGATTTCAATTCCTTAAAATGACGTA
>JAATEU010000202.1 GCA_015655565.1 Clostridiales bacterium | reverse complement strand
TCGGTGTCGGCCGTGTTCTTCTAATGCTGCAGGCTTTCGCTAAGAGACTGAATCATCTGGGCATTCATGCATTCTATGTCGGTGCCATTGATGAACCGGCAATAACGGAACAGGATCTTCTGATTGCCGGCTCCGGTTCCGGAGAGAGCATAATTCCGGTTAATATTGTTAAGATAGCAAAAAGCTATGGTGCAAAGATTGTACATATCGGTTCCAACAAAGAAAGTTCCATGACACAGTATGAGGATTTATTTATAAGAATTCCTTGCGGAACAAAATTAAATCTGGAGGATGAGATTCATTCAAAACAGCCAATGAGCAGCCTTTTTGAACAAAGTATACTTTTACTGTCCGATACCGTCGCAATGATGATTATTGAAAAGAAACAAATAGAGAACATCCATACTTTATGGAAGAAACATGCAAATCTCGAATAATGAAATCTGGCTTAGGAGGTTTTTAAATGAGTGAAACAATGAAGGCGGCAGTTTTGTACGCTCCCGGTGATTTAAGGTACGAAGAGGTAAAAATACCGGAACTTGGTGAGAATGATGTTCTGGTAAAGGTTACAGCCTGCGGTGTATGCGGCTCCGATATCCCGAGGGTTTTAACGAAAGGGACCTATCACTTTCCCACAATTCCGGGACATGAATTTGGAGGAGTTGTAACGGAACTCGGAGAGAAAGTGAGAAAAGAACTGTTGGGTAAAAAAGTTGCTGTAATTCCCCTGATTCCCTGCCGTACCTGTAAAATGTGTGAAACCGGTCAGTTTGCCCAATGTGAAAACTATGATTTCCTGGGTTCCCGAAATGACGGCGGTTTTGCAGAATATACCCGGGTTCCGGAGGACAATGTGGTAATTGTTCCGGAGGATGTGGAGGAGGATGCAGTCGCATTTTTAGAGCCCCTCAGCGTTGCCCTGCATGTCGTACAGAATTGTAATGTGAAATATGGATCGGCCGTGGCAGTTTACGGACTTGGAGCAATTGGTATATTTATTGCCCAGTGGGCAAAGGTTTTCGGTGCCAAAAAGGTTTTTGCAATCGATTTGGATGAAAAGAAAGTGCATATTGCCGGAGAAATGGGGTTTGCAGATGCAATATGCAGTGCAACGGAGGATGCATCCGAGATCATAAAGGAAAAGACGAACGGTTTGGGTTTTGATTATGCGTTTGAGGCAGCAGGTTCGGGGGTGACTTTTAATCAGGCAATAATGGGACTGAGAAGTTCAGGAATTCTTGGGCTGGTAGGAAGGCCTGCAAAGAGCCTTGAAATAAAAGAGGAAACCTTTGAGAAAATTCTTAGAGGGCAGATTACGGTAAAAGGTACCTGGAGCTTTGAATTTGTCAGTTTTCCCCACCATGCCTGGGAGTTAAGTTTACAGGCTCTTCAGAATGGCAGCATTAAAACATCACCGATTATTTCACATCGAATGTCTTTGGAGAAGACCTATGAAGCAATTAGAATTATGGCAGAAAGGCAGGAGTTTTTTTATAAAATATTAATTAAACCATAACAATAGGTCTGCCGGTAAGACGAATATGGGATTGATATATAGCAACCTGCATTCGTTCAATTTGTCAGGAAAGGAGGTCAGTGGTTATATGAATTGAATGGGTTGTGTAGATACTTATTAGGGTAGATAAGGATATCGCTGTTCTTACCTGCTTGAGTTAGGGAAGGCAAAATCTATTATTAATGTAAATTAAAGGAGGTTAGGTTGAAAAAAGAGTATTTTCAACCGGAAAGAACTCCAAAATGAAATCCATAGGAATTTCACTTTGAGCTTCTTTCATACCAATTTGTATGCCGCCAAGGCGGCAGATGGAGGTTAAAATGAAAAAAATTCTTTTAAGGGTAGTATTAACAGCAGCAATGACTTTCAGTTTAATGGGATGCGGTAAATCATCGGATACTACAGGAGATATATCACCCACCGGTTCCGCTGATTCCGCAACAAAAGATTCGGCAGATGCCCCAGATTCCTCATCTGGTAAAATTGTTATCGGTTATGCGCCGACAACAATGAACAATGCTTTCTGGCTGGCAGTATTAGACGGCGTGGAAGAAGTAGCAGATAAGAACAATGTTGAGGTGGTAACAATTGATGCTCAAAATGATCAGTCTAAGATGAATGATCAGATCGGCGATCTCCTTGCTTCCGGTATTGATGTATTATTAGTGGCTCCCATGGACTCCACCGGTGTTAAGGATGCTTTACAGGCCTGTAAAGATGCGGGTGTTCCGGTTGTTAACTTTGATACCCCTGTAACAGATACGGATATGGTTGAATCAATCATTGCGTCAGATAACTATAATGCAGGCACCGTTGTTGCTAAAGATATGATGGCTAAATTAGCGGAAGGCTCAAAGGTATTTATTATGCATTCTCCTTCCGGGCAGGCTTGTATCGATCGGTATAACGGCTTTGTAGATACCGTTGGTGACTACTTTGAAATCGTTGGTGAGCTTGATGGTAAAGGGGATACAGGCGTTACACTTCCTTTAGCAGAAGATGCTCTTCAGGCGAATCCTGACTTAGGAGCTTTCTTTGCAGTAAATGATCCGTCAGCTATGGGTTGTATTCAGGCATTAGCGGCGCATCCTGAAATAACGGGTGTTTTAGTATATGGTGTTGACGGTAATCCGGATGCTAAGAAATTAATCCAGGAAGGAACCATGACAGGTACAGGAGCACAGTCGCCCCAGACAATTGGTAAATTATCCATGGAAACAGCATTAAAGGTAATTAACGGCGAAACAGTTGACAGTAACATTGTGGTAGACACTTTTATCATTAATTCCGATAATGTAGAACAATATGGCACAGATGGATGGCAATAATCATTTCCGATACAATTTAGCCGTTGCAAAGGTATAGCATAAGGGTTGGCGTAATTTCAAAATTACGCCCGCCCCTTAATCAGAGGTGACAGGATGCCAAAACAAATACTCAAAATGGAAAATATCTCAAAAGCTTTTCCGGGCGTAAAAGCGTTAGACAATGCCTGTCTTGATTTATATGAGGGAGAGGTACACGGTTTATTAGGAGAAAATGGTGCGGGTAAGTCTACCCTTATGAATATATTGGGCGGGATTTATAAGAAAGACGAAGGCAACATCTATGTGGACGGTGAAAAAGTTGAATTAAATGGTGTATTAGAGTCGCAGGCAAGAGGAATTGCATTTATTCATCAGGAATTAGAATTGGAACCATATATGACCGTCGCCGAAAATATTTTTCTTGGCAGAGAAAAGAAAAATAAAATGGGAATGGTCAGTAAAAGCATTATGAATGAAGAGGCAATGCAGTATCTGGATATTGTCGGACTGAATATTGATCCTTCCAGTGATGTCTGCCGGTTAAGTACAGGCCAGCAGCAGATGGTGGAAATAGCGAAAGCCTTTTCTTTAAACGCAAAGATTATTGTTATGGATGAACCTACTTCCTCCCTGTCAGAGAAAGAAACAGGGATACTTTTTGAAACAGTCCGGTTATTGCAGAGGAAAAATATTGGAATTATCTACATTTCCCATAAAATGTCAGATATATTTGAATTAACCGGCCGGATTACTGTAATGCGTGACGGAGCTTATATTGGCACCAAAATAACAAAAGAAACCAATACCAATGAATTGGTTCATATGATGGTTGGGCGTGAATTGGAAAACTATTATGTGAGAACCTTTAATGAAATTGGTGAAGTCGCTTTAGAAGTAAAAAATATTAACGCCGGAAAAAGAGTTAAGAATTGCAGTTTTTCAGTACGCAGAGGTGAAGTTTTAGGACTCTACGGATTGATTGGCTCAGGGCGGTCAGAATTAATGCAGGCAATTATGGGACTGGACCCGAAGGATGGCGGTGAAATTATAATTAATGGTGAGCGTAACGATAAGCTGACCCCTCTGCAGTGCCAGGACAAAGGTCTTGTATTAGTTCCGGAAAGCCGTAAAACACAAGGACTCATACTTGGCAATACTGTGGGATTTAATATTACAATTACCGTTTTAGATAAAATTATAAGCAAATTAAGAGTAAATCAAAAGATTGAAAAGGATATCGTTAATAAATCCATCTCTTCGTTTAATATTAAAACTCCTTTTGCTGAACAGTGTATTTCCAATTTGTCCGGAGGCAATCAGCAGAAGGTAGTTCTTGCAAAGTGGCTTGCCACCAATCCGGAGGTTTTAATACTTGATGAACCGACAAGAGGTGTAGATATTGGTGCAAAGGCAGAAATATATAAAATTATCAATGAACTGGCAGGGAAAGGTATTGCTATTATCATGATTTCATCCGAATTGCCGGAAATTATCAATATGTGCGACAATCTTGTCATTATGCACGAAGGAAATATAACCGGATTATTAAGCAAAGAGGAGTTTGTTTCCGCTTCAATATTAAATTTAGCTATCGGTGGAGGTGGAGTATGATAGAAAATAATAAGATCCTGAAAAAGCTGGAAAGTAACATTATTTTAGGTCCGGTTATCCGGTATTTCAGAACCAATATGGGGATATTAATCGGATTTTTAGTATTATTTATTTTTATGTCTTTCACTGCGGATAACTTTTTTACAAAAACCAATTTTTTAAATGTTATGAGAACGGTATCTACCAATTCCTATCTGGCCATTGGCGTTATGATGGCTATTATGCTGGGCGGTATTGATCTGACAGGCGGTGCTTTAATTGCATTCTCAGGCTGTGTTACGGTAGTATGTATGGAACGCCTGGGCATGCCTATACCGGCAGCCGTGGCGGTTGCGTTGTCGGCAGGTATTGCTGCCGGAGCTGCCAATGGTGTTATTATTGCATATTCGGGTATTCATCCCTTTGTTGTAACATTGGCAATGATGAGTATATGCCGCGGATTTGCATATTTAATTGCTGACGGACAACCGGTTTCTACCATGAATAAGACATTCCCGGAAATCGGAAACGGGTATCTCGGATTTATTCCTTTGCCGGTCCTATATATGTTCATTTTCTTATTCTTAGTTTACTTACTGCTTAATAAGACAAAAATCGGACGGCATATCTATGCAGTGGGAGGGAATCCTACAGCGGCAAAATTCAGCGGTGTTAATATAACAAGGGTGAAAATACTTGTCTGGACAATCAGTGGTTTTCTCGGTGCATTTGCGGGAGTTGTACTGGCTTCCCGTATGTCCTCCGGACAGCCTGCTACCGCAGTCGGATTTGAAACCGATGCGATTGCGGCGGCGGTTCTTGGGGGTACCAGTATGTATGGCGGTGCCGGCAATGTGGGCGGTATGTTTATCGGTGTGCTGGTAATCGGTATAATCAGCAACGGCCTGAATCTGCTTCATGTTAATTCTTATTGGCAGTATGTGGCAAAGGGGGTTATTATCCTGATTGCAGTCTATATTGATATGTATAAAAAGAAGAAACAAAATACCGGAAAAGAATAAGAAACGGCAGTTAAAACCTTCACTGTGTAAGCTTTCACATAGAACTTATGCTGCCTTAAGGCAGCGGATTGGAGATTGATATGGAAAAGGTGCAAAAAGTTGAACTGGATTTAATGGCTGCACAAATTATTAAAATTCATTCCCCGGCTTAATGTAGCAAGGATCATAAGGGTACTTTCCGTGTTTATCATAGTATTGGCATGCAGGTTCAAGTTCGTATGACTCCACCAGATATGCCACGATGTATTGCGCCAGTTCTTCCGGCGACTCTTTACATCCATTCAGGAGCCATCGATTTGCCATTCCCCAAAAGCCGCCCATTCCGAAGAAAAAATGATAACGTACTTTCGGGGAAAAATCATAACCGCCCATTTTTGAAGTTTCGGGCTTGACCTCCCTGGCAACATTAAACATCAAGGCGTCATAGCTTTGAAGCAGGAAATAAAGCATACCGCTCTCGTGGAGCAGCTCAAGAAATTCCCGGTGTTCTCTCCAGTATGAAAAATAGGCCAGAGCTATTCCGTGAAAAGTATGGCAGTCTTCCATTCCCATGCGTTGTGAAAGGCCCTCAAATATAGATTCACAGCAGCGCATGAGAAGCTCTTCCTTGCTGTCATAATAGCGATAAAAGGTACAGCGGGCAAGCATGGCGCGGTCAACGATTTCCGTAATTTTAATTTCATGGAAGCTTTTTTCTTTCATTAAGGAAAGCAGAGCTTCCATCATCCATTCTTCGATCTGATTTGGTGTTTTTAACTTCTTGTTTTGATTCATATATGCTCCTCTTATTGAGACATTTTTGAAAATATGTATCATTTTTCGAAAGCCATTGAACTGACCGCGCATTATGCTATAATAATACCATAAACCCGCGGAAGATACAAGTGTCTCTCTAGCGTATCCTCCGCGCTCAACAGCCGCAGGCCTTCGGGTCATGGCTATTTTATCGGGGAATAGTTACGTTTCATCTAACTAAACTGGAGGTATGAAAATGGCAGGAAAAAAGAATGGCGGACAGCCGGAAAAAGTTAAAATGGCCTATCTGTTTGAACTGGCCGACGCAAAAAGAGGGCGGCTGTATGCTGCTGTGGCGTTCAGTGTCTTATCCGGGCTTTGCACGTTTGTTCCCTATGTCATGGTTTTTCGAACGGTGCTGTTTTTGTTTGAAGGCGGCGGAAATATGGGAGCGGTCATGAAATATGGACTGATTGCGGCTGTGTTTATCTTATTTAGATTTATTTTTCAGGCAGTTTCGGCCGCCATGACTCATATTGGCGCATATAACGTGCTTTATCAGGTGCGGAAGAATATTTGCAGCCACATCGGGAAAGTCAACCTGGGCTTTTTTACAGATAACAGCACAGGGGAAATCAAAAAGGTACTGATGGAGGATGTGGAGCGGCTGGAGAAGTTTTTGGCACATCAGATACCGGATATTACGGTTGCAATCGTGGTTCCATTTGCCGTGTTTCTTTATTTGCTGACGCTTAATGTCCCCATGACGCTGATTTTGTTGCTGCCAATCGTTTTGACCTTGATTCTTCAATCCGTTATGATTGTGATAACAAAAACGCTTATGGATACTTACCCGGAAATACTCGGCCGTCTTAATTCCGCACTTGTGCAGTTTGTCAATGGGATGCCCGTGATGAAAGCGTATAACCTTACTGCCGACTCTTACCAGGACTACTCCGAGGCGGCGTCCGATTTTAATTCGCTTTGGAAACGGGTATCTAAAATTGCAGCGCCCGTCAGTGCGGTATGCAAAGTTATGATCGAATCGGGGATTTTTTTTACAGTTCCCTTGGGCGGCTGGCTGTATTTATCCGGACATCTTGCATTAAGTACTTATGTATTTTTTGTTATCATGAGCATCGTCTTTTTGGCATCTTACAATAACCTGATGAACTTTGCGCAGATTTTCAGCCAGATTTCCTCCGGACTGGGGCGTATTAAGGCGGTCATGGATATTTCAGAGATAAAAGAGGGCGCTGAGCTCCTTCCTGTCAAGGCACACGAGCATGCTGTAACCTTTTCTCATGTCACGTTTGCCTATCAGCAAAGAGATGTGCTCCGCGACGTTTGCTTAAGGCTTCCCAAAGGAAGCCTGACTGCTTTTGTAGGAGCTTCCGGAGCGGGAAAAAGCACGGCGGCCCAGCTGCTTCCGCGTTTTTGGGATGTCACACAGGGGAGTATCTGTATTGGCGGAACAGATATCAGGGACCTTCCGTTGACAAATCTTATGGATTTGGTGTCGTTTGTTTTTCAGGACGCCTTTATGCTGGACGATTTGATCTATCAGAATATAGCAATCGGCAAAGCAGACTGCACGCGGCAGGAAGTGGAAGCAGCAGCGAAAGCAGCACAGATTCATGACTTTATTATGACGCTTCCCGACGGCTATGATACCCACCTTGGGACAGCCGGCGTTAAAATGTCCGGCGGAGAAAAGCAGCGTATCTGTATTGCCCGCGCTATCTTAAAGGATGCTCCTATTATTGTTTTCGATGAAGCGACCAGCTTCACCGACATTGAAAATGAGCATAAAATTCAAGTGGCTCTCAGCAATATGCTCAAATCCAAAACCACAGTCATGATCGCGCATCGGCTGCATACGATCGTCAATGCGGATCAGATCTGCGTGTTTGATAACGGGCAAATCAAAGAGACCGGCACGCATCCAAAATTGCTGAGTGACGATGGTTTGTATGCGAAAATGTGGCGCACTTACACCAAGGCGGCGGAAGGAGTGGTATTAAAATGATTTCCATGATAAAAGCGGTTCGCAGAATTGTTGGCAGCTATGGCAACAGGCTCATTTCGCCTGTCGCACTGAGTGTCATTGATTCCCTTTTGAACTCCGGTATGTACAGGCGTGATGCTTTTTGTTTTTGTTGATTTGTCCGAAGGAAATTTCAGTGCTGAAAAACTGTCGCAATATGTATTGATTTTGCTGGCCGTGTTTTTTGGCCGGTGTGTGGTACAGGCTATCAGCTTTACACAGGCCCAGTGCCTGGGACCGGATGTTTCCCAACGTCTTAGAATGGCGCTTGGAAATCACATTCGAAGCTTGAATTTGGGCTTTTTTAATCAGAACAGCATCGGCAGGCTCAGCGGTACGTTACTTACTGATGTCAGCGATTTTGAAACCATCGTAACACACTGTCTCTGTGATTTTGTAAAAGTAATTTCTTTCACCATACTTTCACTGGCGGCAGCCATTTGGATCGACTGGAAGTTCGGCCTGGCGATTGCGGTTCTTGTCATGCTTGCGTTCCCGTTTCTTTTGCTCTCAGGAAAGGTCTCCGCCAGAAACTCCGAAAAACTGCGGCATGCCAATCAAAATGTTGTATCCCGCATTGTAGAGTATGTCGGCGGAATCAGAACGTTTCGCCTCTACAATCTTACAGGTATACGGTTTAAGCGTTTGGATGACGCTCTTCAAGGTTTGAAAAAAGAATCCACCCGGGCAGAAATATCCGTATTACCCGCTGCCCTGAGCTTTTCCACCATTACTGCGATGATTGTCCCTGTGGCGTTGATCTTAGGAACATGGTTCCTGACTGCGCAGAATATGGATGCCGCCAGCTTCCTGATCGTTGTGCTGCTGGCTATTTCCGTTTCCAGTATGATGTCGGTGTTAAGCTCACTGTATACGCAGGTGCGCTCTATTTCAAAAGCGGCGGACAACATTCTGTCCGTTCTGGATGAAAAGCCGCTTCCCTACAAAATAGAGCAGGCAGATTTCCATAGCTACAGTATTTCACTCAAAAACGTTTCTTTCGGTTATGCTCCGGAAAATTCTGTCCTGAACCATATTTCCTTTACAGCGATGCCCTGCACGACGACGGCGCTCATCGGACCTTCCGGTTCCGGCAAGACCACGATTGTCAGCCTGATCGCCCGCTTTTGGGATGTGACAGGCGGCAGTATCGAAATCGGTGGCAAAGATATCCGGACAATCAAACCCGATACACTGGCGCATCAGATGGCTATCGTATTTCAGGAAGTTTATTTACTCCGGGATACGGTTTTTAACAACATCAGAATCGGAAAGCCCACAGCCGAAAAAGAAGAGGTCATTGCCGCCGCGAAAGCGGCGAATTGTCATGGCTTCATCATGGAAATGGAAGATGGGTACGACACGATCATAGGTGAAGGCGGCTCAACACTTTCAGGCGGCGAAAAGCAGCGCATTTCCATTGCGCGGGCCCTTTTGAGAGATGCGCCCATCGTGCTGCTGGATGAAACGACTTCCAGCCTGGACGCCGATAACGAGAAAGAGATCCAGCAGGCATTCGACCGTTTGATGAAAGGGAAAACAGTGCTTGTAATCGCCCATCGGCTAAATACGATCCTGAATGCGGACAGCATTGTGGTTTTAGACCGGGGGGAGATACGGGAAGCGGGCACACACGCCGAGC
>JAATEU010000568.1 GCA_015655565.1 Clostridiales bacterium | reverse complement strand
TTAAATTCTTCATTTTTATATAACTTCTGGTAACTTGTAAAGCATGTGTCGGTGTATTTATTAAGAGTACACTGCGCATTATATTGACATAAGCTGCACTCGATTGTTTGCGGCATTTTTATACTTATGTTAGTAACAAAACCGGCTTTGAAGGAAGTATAATTAATTACTCTGTTTGAAAATTCAACTTCACCAAAATAATTTTCCTCACACCAATAGCCGATTTCTTCAATAAGTTCAGGTCTTAGGCACATGCAGCAACCGGGTATATAGTTCTGCTCTATGTTAGGAAGGGTGTTATCCAGTTCAAGATAAAAGATGCCGTCTTTTACTTTGGGGACAACAGGAGGAAGTTGTTCCGGATACGGCTGACCTCTTTGTACACCAAGAATGCCTACTTCCGGAAAGGTTTCAAACACTTTCATGAAGCGGGATATCCAATCTTTTGTTTCAATAAATACATCATTATCTACCGTGATAAAATACTGTTCAGGCCTTCTTTTAATAAGATTCAGGTTTAATGAATAAATCTGCCCGGAATTTATATCAATGCGGGTCCTGGACCTGATACGGCGGTCTTTTAAACTTTGGAGGTATTTCCAGGTGCCATCGGTTGAATTGTTATCAATTATGTGCATTTCAAAATCATCTGAGGTGTCAAGAATAGATGATAGATTTTTAACCGTTAAACCTAAACGGTTAAATGTAACATAACTTAAAATCGGAGGAAGCATAAAAGTCTTATTCCTTTCGTAAAAAGTTTATATAATCATAACTCTATATTATGTTGGTATATGTGAAATGCTACACTATTTTAATTTGTACTAAAAATTATTTATATGTACCGGAGCGTGTTTGAAAAATGCTTGTGCCGGGTAACAAGTTTAATAAGGATTCTCGAAAAAAAATCAACTTTCTGATTCTGTTGCATATATTATAATTATATTGATAATTAAATACCTATGGCTAAGAAGATTCCGGTATCTATTCAGATATAAATTCCAGCGGTAAGGAATACATATTAAGGAAGGGAAAAATATGCAATTAAAAAATAAATGTCTCCAATCAGGCAAATCCGTCATACAGTTCCAATATGCGGTTGATACGGTTAAATTCAGTTTTCAGAATGAGAGTTCCGGGATAGTAAAAAAGGTATAGAGATTAATTGTAATAAAGAAAAATTTAATGAACATAATTTATACGAGGTGATGATTGGTGAAAATTAATAAAATAGGAATAATCAAATTAGCAAATTACACTACATCCTTTGATAATAAGCGAAAAGAAGAGCAAAACAATAGTAAGAAAACAATTGGGATTAATCAGGAGGAAGAACAGAATTGTGTGGTTGAAGAAATAGACAGCAGGAGTACTCTTATCAATCTTGAATATAATGAAAAGAAAGGGCCGTTACAGGGGATACCTAAAAAGCATAAAATAAACACCAGGAAGATACAGCAGACAAGAAATCACACCGAAAATACGGGCATTAATAAAAATATCCAAAAACATAAGACGAATCAAAAGGAAGATGAAATATGTGTGATTGAAGAAATAGACTCAAAACAGTCTTTAATCGGCCTTGGATATCAGGAAATAAAAGTTCCATTAGAAAATATACCGGTCCCCAAAACAGGAAACATTATGGATGAGCGGCCGGCAAAAGATTGCATTGAAATTATTAATATGAATAATAAATTCTCAGGACAGGATATAAATGATTTTTCCAGTGCCGATTTTATTGACACTATTTTGGAATTCAATGGACATCAAGACAAGGCCGTTGAGGGAATAGACGGAAAGCCGCCTATTAAGCAGGAAGATGGAAATAGGAAAGATGACGATAAATCAGAAGCAAATCAATCCTTCGAAGAGCAAACAGAAAATGAAAATTTAAACAAGGTTTTGCAGAAGGAAGATTATTATTTCAAAAAAGTAAACGATATAGATATATTACCTGCGGGAGATATACATATAATAAACAAATTAGGCTTCTTAAGCCTGATTGCAACGTTAAGCCTGCTGGGAATTTTTGCGGAATACAGGGCGTACCTGGGATTTTTGGGGTTTCTGTACTATGTCAGGTATTTCTTTGTCCTACCGGATAAGCTCTTTAAAATCAATGTACAAAAAGCAGCCGCCTTTGCATTCTTCACCAACCTTGCAGCCGCTGTGTTAACTGTAATACTGGGGAGCCTGGTAAGGAAAGCTGCGGTGTTTCCGGTGGGGATGGGCATGGGCATAATCATATCCATCGTTGTTTTTACAATTGTTCTGATTGTATACGAGGTTAGGAAAAGTGGCGGTAATCAGCAGTGACAGTTGGTTTTAGGTATCTTAAAATCCAGCAGGTTATAGTTAGGAGGGAGCCATTATCCAGGTATGGCATTACCAGGCTTCCAGGCAGGAAGATATATCCGATACCGGACAGCAGATACTGAATTAACTTGGTACTATTGTCAATTTCAAATGAGAATTGGTAAAAAGGAGGAAACAGTTCTCTGATAAATAATTTGACATCCTATAAGGCAAAGTTACAGAACAGATAATTTAAATGTGGTAATTCCTCTTTTTTAATACCATGGGAGTAAGTGATTGAAAGTGGTATGCAATGGGAGTTAAAGAGAACGGACAGGAGGATTTTGTTCCGGTTCCTATAGCAAATTAATGCTGGGAACGGGGACTTTTTTGCTATAGCACAGGAAGATAAATTTATATGTAAAAAATATACAGATGATAGAAAAACAGTGTTATCGTATCTATGAGATAATTTGTCTGTAAATAAAAACCACATGTTTAAATACATGAAAAACAGGAGGTATTTTTTATGAAGAGAAAGTTATTTGGTGTTTTGCTGACCTTAGCATTATCAGCTTCTTTACTCGCCGGATGCGGCACTGCCACAAAAGATGCAGGTACATCTGCTGGTTCTGCCGGTATGGAAACGGATACCAATGAGACGGCTGGTGAGGCAGTCCGGGATACATCTGAAGAAGCGGCAAATGGAAACGGGGTTTTAGTCGGGGTATCCATGCCAACCAAAGATTTGCAGCGCTGGAATCAGGATGGAGATAATATGCAGGAACAATTAACTGACGCTGGCTATAAGGTTGACTTACAGTATGCAAGTAATGATATAGCTGCACAGGTTTCCCAGA
This sequence comes from Clostridiales bacterium, assembly GCA_015655565.1. GTDB lineage: Bacteria > Bacillota > Clostridia > Lachnospirales > Lachnospiraceae > Anaerocolumna. The sequence continues at coordinate 4,529 of JAATEU010000568.1, read as the reverse complement.
TTGAGAATATGATAGCAAATGGATGTAAGTTATTAGTTATAGCTTCCATTGATGGGGATTCTTTAGGAACCGTATTAATCCAGGCTAAGGATGCGGGTATCCCTGTTATTGCTTATGACCGTCTGATCATGAATTCCGCTGCAGTTACATACTATGCAACTTTTGATAACTATATGGTTGGTACGAAGCAGGGGGAATACATCAGGGATGCCCTTGATTTAGATAATGCTGCCGGACCGTTTCATATTGAAATCTTTACCGGTGATTCCGGGGATAATAATGCAAAATTCTTCTACGGAGGTGCCATGGATGTATTAAATCCTTATATGGAATCCGGTAAATTAGTCGTAAAATCCGGTCAAAAAGACTTTGAAACAGTTGCAACCGCTAACTGGTCCTCTGAAACCGCACAAAACAGAATGGATGCCATCATTGCTTCTAACTATGGGGATGGAACTGTATTAAATGCCGTACTTTGCTCCAATGATTCTACGGCACTGGGTGTTGCCAATGCTTTAGCCTCATCTTATACAGGTGCTTATCCGATTATCACCGGCCAGGATTGTGATATAGCAAATGTTAAAAATTTGATTGCCGGAAAACAGGCCATGTCAATCTTTAAAGATACCCGTGATCTGGCAACACGGACTGTTAAAATGGCAGATGCCATCATGCAGGGTGGGGAAGCTCCGATTAATGATACGGAATCTTATGATAACGGAACCGGTATTATTCCGACCTATCTTTGTGAGCCGGTATTTGCTGATGTAAATAACTATAAGAAATTGTTAATTGATTCCGGTTATTATAAAGAAACGGATTTACAGTAACTATAAAGTTCCATTCAGCCGCCATCTTCCGCCAGCTTATTTTTATACTTTTTTCATGAAAATGCATATTCGGTGGCGCCAAAACGAGTGTATTTTATTTGTTACGTGCACATCAAGTAATTTTGGCCGGCACGGCTGAATAGCTGCTTATAAATTCTAATACAGGCGGGAGGGGATCGTTCGCCTGTATTAGATTCTGTATAGGAGGGAAGCAATTGAATCGAATACTTCTGGAAATGAAAAATATTACAAAAACCTTTTCCGGTGTTAAGGCATTAGATAATGTCAACCTAAAAGTAGAAGAGGGTGAAATTCATGCACTTGTCGGTGAAAATGGTGCCGGAAAAACTACCCTTATGAATGTCTTAAGCGGAATTCATCCCTGCGGAACTTATGAAGGGGATATTATATTTGCCGGAGAAATCTGTAAGTTTATGAATATTAAAAACAGCGAAGAAAAAGGAATTGTTATTATCCATCAGGAATTGGCCTTAATTCCATATATGACCATTGGGGAAAATATGTTTCTTGGTAATGAAAGAGGGAAAAAGGCCTCTATTAATTGGAATGAGACTTATGGAAAGGCAGATGCCCTGCTTCGTACCGTGGGTTTAAAAGAATCCTCAAGAACACTGGTAAAAGACATTGGAGTAGGAAAACAGCAGCTGGTGGAAATCGCCAAGGCCCTGGCCAAAAAAGCAAGACTCCTGATATTAGATGAACCTACCGCTTCCTTAAATGAATCTGACTCAAAAGCATTATTGGAGCTGCTGTTGGAGTTTAAAAAAAATGGCATGACCTCCATTATGATATCCCATAAATTAAGTGAAATTTCATATGTTGCTGATAAAATTACGGTTATCCGTGACGGTTCAACAATAGAAAACTTAGATAAAAGGACGGATGATATCAGCGAAGTCAGGATCATAAAAGGTATGGTAGGGCGTGAACTCTCCGACTGTTTTCCCAAAAGGGAAAATAAAAATATCGGGGATATTAAGATGGAGGTGTCTGGCTGGACGGTTTACCATCCCTTATATACGGACCGTAAGGTTGTGGATAAGGTTTCCATGAATGTACGAAGAGGAGAAGTAGTAGGTATATCCGGGCTTATGGGTTCCGGAAGAACCGAATTGGTTATGAGTATATTTGGAAAGAGCTATGGTACCAATATTTCCGGCAACTTAAAAATTAACGGAGAAATTGTCCGGCTGAATTCAGTAAAAGATGCTATTCGTAAAAAGCTTGCCTATGTGACGGAAGACAGGAAAGAGAATGGGTTAATCCTGAGCAATCCGATAAAAATTAATACAACCCTGGCTAATCTTCAGGCTGTCAGTAAACATTCTGTTATTGATAAGGACAAGGAATATAAGGTAGCCGACCAATATAGGATAAAGCTTAATATAAAATGTACTTCCGTAGAGCAAAATGCAGGAAATTTAAGCGGAGGAAACCAACAGAAGGTTTTGCTCAGCAAATGGATGTTTGCGGATCCGGACATTTTAATACTTGATGATCCAACCCGTGGTATTGATGTTGGTGCAAAATATGAGATTTATTGTATTATCAATAACCTGGCGGCGGAAGGAAAGTCAGTAATTATGATTTCTTCCGAATTGCCTGAAGTCCTGGGCATGTGTGACCGTATTTACATTATGAATGAAGGAAAAATGACAGGAGAATTAAGCGGTAAAGAGGCGTCACAGGAATTGATTATGTCCTATATTTTAAAATCAGGTGAAGGAGAGTAGTAAACGATGGAGAATACAAAGCTTGTAATGCGAAAATATACTATGGTACTTGTGCTGCTGCTTGTAACCTTATTTTTTACATGGGTCACCGAAGGTAAAATGCTGTTACCCCAAAATGTAAATAACTTAATTGCCCAAAATGCATATGTGTTTATTTTAGCAGCGGGTATGCTGCTTTGTATTTTAACGGGCGGCAATATTGATCTTTCCGTAGGCTCTGTAGTCTGTTTTGTAGGTGCAATCGGCGGTACCTTAATGGTAAAGAGCGGGTGGGATATTTTCTCCTGTATGGGAATCATGCTGCTGGCAGGTGCAGTAATTGGAGCGTGGCAGGGATTTTGGATTGCGTACGTGAGAATCCCTCCATTTATTGTTACTTTAGCAGGTATGTTTGTATTTCGAGGTCTTTCCAATGTTGTATTGCAGGGAATGACGGTTGCACCCATGCCCGGCCGGTATTTAAATTTATTTAACAGTTATGTGCCGGACGTCTTAGGCGGCGGAAAAAACTTTAATCTGACCTGTATGGCTGTGGGTATTATTGGCTGCCTTATTTACATACTGGTTATAATAAAAGGCTGTTTGAACAGATCTAAAAATGGTTATGAGATGGAAAGACTTACCCGAGTAATTGGGAAAGAGATTATTATTTGTGCAGTTATCCTTGCATTTACTTTCCGTCTTGCCCAATATAAAGGTATTCCCACCGTTTTGATCTGGATTGGTGCTATTATAGCAATTTATGCTTATATTACTTCCAAAACAACTACCGGACGTTACTTCTATGCTGTAGGCGGTAACGAGAAGGCAACAAAACTTTCCGGAATTAACACAAATAAGGTATATTTTATTGCTTATTTAAACATGGCTTTTTTAGCGGCCGTTGCAGGGATGGTAATCATTGCCCGTTTAAATTCCGCAAACCCCACGTCAGGTACCAACTATGAAATGGATGCGATCGCTTCCTGTTTTATTGGGGGTGCATCTGCATATGGCGGAATCGGTACTATCCCGGGAGTCGTAATTGGTGCCATATTGATGGGTGTCATCAACTTAGGCATGAGTATCATGGGTGTGGACGCCAACTACCAGAAAGTTGTAAAAGGCCTTGTATTACTGGCAGCAGTTATTTTTGATGTAGTTTCGAAAAGAGAAAGAAATAAATAGATTTCATACGGGATGGCTGCAAACTGGATTTATAAACTTTTGTTAAAGACCTGATGCATAATAATACAGCCTGTAGAAGACTGTTGAAAAGTCCCTTTCACAGACTTGGCATGACCATGGGAAGGAAAAGCAGCCAAAAGAATTATTATGCATGGAGTCTTTCTTCAAAAAAGGAATCGTACTATTTTGCAACAACCTGGTCAGGTATTAACTTTCCAAATATTCAATTGCATTTTTAATGCCGTCTTCTGAGATGGAAGTGGTTACAAAATCTGCAATTTCCTTTATTTTTGAAACAGCGTTGCCCATGGCAATACCAATGGAAGCGGATTGAATCAGTTCATAATCATTCATGCTGTCTCCGATAGCAGCCACATTCTGAATGGTTTCGTGCCAGTAGTCTAAAAGAATCTGTAATCCAAAGGCTTTGGAAACATTACGCGGAATAATGTCTGCACCACCGGCTTTTTCTGACATAATAGGTGCCCTTAAAGCCGGAAAATTCTTTTCAATAAGGGCAGCAGTCTCAACTGTATCATCTAAAAAGAGGGAATATATCTTCTTATCGTATAGTTCCCTGGCTTCTTTTATTTCACTAAAAAGAATATTCCCCTTTTTTATCCAGCTTTCTTTCCGTTTTTGCGGATTGGTACTGTACCAGTTACCCTTGTACAGACTGCCCAGGCAGAAATTATATTCATAAGCAAAATTAATCACTGCTTCCAATAAAGCAGTGTCCAGGAAGGATTCATGAAGTATTTCCCCATCTGCTTCAACT
>JAATEU010000111.1 GCA_015655565.1 Clostridiales bacterium | reverse complement strand
GTAAATACCGCTGCCCCCATGCTTACCCTGACTTTTCTTTATGAAATGACAGGGAAGGAAAATTATCTCCGGTTAATTGAGGAGTGGGTCGACTGGATTATGAAGGATAAGAAGCTGATCCGTACGGGAGACGGCTGCTTCCAGCATATGATTACCGGTGATCCAAACGACGGGGAAATCCTGATTGATACCATTTTTATGACCTTGCTGTTTTTGGCAAAAGCAGGTAAAATATTAAATAGAAAAGATTGTATTGATGAAGTGAATTATCAGATCCTTAATCACGTCAGATATCTGTTTGATAAAAAAGAAGGTTTGTTTTTCCACGGTTATAATTTTAACTATAATCATAATTACGGAGAAGTTCACTGGGGACGCGGTAACAGTTGGTATACGGTAGGGATTATGGAATTGTTATCGGAGATAGCCATTGATGATGCGCTCCGGAGATATTTCTTAAGCGTATATAAAACGCAGGCAAAGGCATTAAAACGGTATGCCGATAAGGATAACGGACTCTGGCATACGGTGATTGATGATGAGACTTCTTATATTGAGATATCAGGAAGTGCAGCATTTTTATGCGGAATTATGCAGGGAGTAAGAACCGGCATATTGGAACAGGAAGAATACGGAGATTTGATACAAAAAGCGGTGTTACATATTATGGACTATATTTCAGAGGATGGAACGGTGCTGAATGTTTCATACGGGACGCCCATCGGAAACGCGAAGGAATGTTATAAGGAAATTCCCTGCTGTCCTATGACATATGGACAGGCACTTATGATTTTAAATCTGCAGGAAGCAATGATGGAATACTGGCATTAGAAAGAAGGGCGGTTATGAAAATGAAGGAACGGGTGTTTTTTGAAGAATTTGAATCTCTGTACTATTTCCATGGCAGTACGCAGAACTGGACTATGCAGGACTTTCATTTTCATCACCAGTATGAAATCCTTTTATTTTTAAGTGACGGTGCAACGCTGGAAGTGGGAAGCCGTTTTTATTGTGTCAATGCCGGTGATTTATTTCTTCTGAATAATAAAGAATATCATCGGACCAGCGGAGCGGCAGGGAAAACCCATAACCGTTATGTACTGATGTTTGAACCGGAACTGCTGCAGCATATGTCAGGAGCTTTTGAATATGATTTTACCATGTTTTTTGAAAACAGATCCGGTAATTTCGTTCACAAGCTGCATTTGACGGAGAACAATCTGGCGAAGGTGGAAAAACTGCTGGGCAAGATTGAAAAAAATATAAACACCGGAAAAGAAGACCGGACAAAAGTAAAGTTAAAACTGTCTATTTTGGAATTGATTGTGGCTATCAACGAAATGTATGAGTTTTTCATGAAAGAGCAGGAGGGTCAGGAAAGTCACAATGAGACCGCTGTGGGAAGTGAAACTCAGGAAAAAACCATGATAGAATTTAAAGATCCTGTTTTGTACCGGGAGAGAATTGAGCAGATTAAAAAATATATCAGCACCCATGTGGAAGAAAAAATGGAGTTGGATGATATAGCAAAAAAATTTTATATCAGCCGCTATTATCTCAGCCATTATTTTAAAAAAGAAACCGGTTTTACGCTGGTTCAGTATATTACAAACCAGAAAGTAGTTGCAGCAAAGGCTTTGCTGAAGAAGGGATATTCGGTGACGGAGGTTGCTACCCGCCTGTCCTACAACAGTGACAGCCATTTTATATCAGTATTCAAGAAAAGCAATGGTATTACACCAAAACAGTATGCGAAAGAGAAAAATGACAATAATAAATGATTTTATGACTTTTATTTGAGGTTTTTTGTGCAAAATAACTGATAAAATAATGATATCAAGAGAAAAGGAGAAGGAAAAATGAAAAAAATTATAGCGATGTTGTTGGCAGGAGCCCTGGTATTGGGGAGTTTAACCGGATGCTCAAGCGGAGGAAGCAAGGAAGATCAGGAAACTACTCTGGATGTTGTTTGGTTCAGTGATGGAAAAGAAGGGGAGTCTTTCCTGCGTCTGGCCGAAAAATATCGGGAGGAACATCCGAATATCAAGATTGAACTGATTGAAGTTCCATATGCAGATCTTGAAAGTAAAATTAAAAACATGATTAACGGAAAGGAAACACCGGCACTAGCCCGGTTGACAAACCTTGGTCCTTTTGAGAACCAGCTTCTGGATCTCTCTGAGTATGTATCGGACAAGGAAGCATTTGCCGATAGTTTTGGAGAAGGCCTGAAATTCGAGTATGATGGAAAAATCCTTGCGGCTCCCATGGATGTTACCGCCAATGGTTTGATTTATAATAAAACGGCGTTTGAACAGGCAGGGGTTTCGGTTCCTCAATCTGCAGATGAAGTGTGGACATGGGATGAATGGAAAGAGGCTATGAAAACGGTAATGGAAAATAGTGATTGTAAATACGGACTGGTATTTGATAATTCCCTTCACAGGTTCAGCACTCTGATGTATGAGGCCGGAGCAAGTATGCTGACGGAGGATTTAACGGCCTCCAATTTCAATACACCGGAAATGAAGAGAGCAGTCAGTTTCTTTAAAGAATTGCATGATGATAAGATTATTCCGGATTCCGTATGGCTGGGTTCAGAAAATCCAAATAATTTGTTTCGTACCGGTCAGGTGGCGATGCATTTTTCCGGAAGCTGGATGATTGCAAATTATAAAGATGAAATTACAGACTTTGAATGGGGCGTAACTTATCTTCCAAAAGAAGCAGAACGGGCATCGGTTCCCGGTGGAAAATATCTGGCGGCGTTCCAGAATACAGGAGTGGAAAAAGAAGCGGCGGAATTTATTGAGTGGATTTCAGAAGCTGAAAACAATGCGGTGTATTGTCAGGAAAATAGTTACCTTTCTCAAGTAAAAGGGAATGAAAAACTGGATTATGATTATGGTGCTGAATTCTTTTCAATCTTTGCGGAGGAACTGGCAGCAACAGATGCACAGCCTGGAGCAGAATGGGGTTATCAGGCATTCACAGGTGCAGTTCAAAATGATATCAAAGACGGAATTATTAACGTGTTGGCCGGAAAACTTACGGTAGATGATTTTTTGACAGAGATGGATGTGTTGGTTAAAGTAACATTGCAAGAAATTCAATAAGCATTACAATCTCTTAAGAGGACGGTTTTGCCGTCCTCTTTTTAAAGAAAATAATTTGTGTATGGATTTAAACAGTTTTTCAAAAAAAATAAGGAGGAAGTTGTTTCATGAAGATATGTATGAGGGTGTATGGAGTGGAGAAAAAAGGCAATTATTTTTCGGTAAAGACAGACGGGGCAGAAATACGGATCTGGTTTTTAACGGACTCCATTGTGCGTATTCGTGCCGGATTTGATGAAAATTTTGCGGAAGAGTCTTACAGCCTGGTTATGACAGCCTGGGAAGACAGAATGGATGGGGTGCTGAAAGAATCAAGAAGAAGGATTACAGCAGCAGATGCGGCCATGACGGAGTTTCCGGATTATATTGTTTTACAGGGAGAACTTTTGAAGGTTGTAATTGAGAAAGAAGTATTCTGTATCCGGATTTATGATAACGAGGGAACACAAGTCCATGCAGATATTCCGGATCTGGCCTACATGGAGGACAGTAATCATCGCCGTATTCATACCAGTGAAATTGCCCCTGGAGATTGTTTTTATGGATTCGGAGAAAAGAGCGGCGAAATTAATAAGGCTTATAAATTTATGTCTATGAGTCCTAAGGATGCCATGGGAT
>JAATEU010000586.1 GCA_015655565.1 Clostridiales bacterium | reverse complement strand
TCCTTCCTTCATTTAATCCTGTATGATGTATCTAAAATCTTAAAATATCAGAAATTTAAAAACCAACTTCTGATAAGTTATATTATAGGAACAAAGAGCATGTTCCTATAATCGGATTTACGGCGGTAAAGTTCACCTCCTTTTATCAGAAATTTGAAAACCAATTTCTGATAAGTTATATTATTATTAATAATAGCAATAATATAAATTGTTGTCATCTGTTTATTTTTCTTAATATGCCATTGAAAAGCATGCTATAGGAACACTAAACATAAATTTATAATGTAACATTTAAGGTAAGATTATACTTGACAGGCTAAAATTAAAATAATGTAAATCTTAAGAAAAATAATCAGATAAATGGTATGGTATCACATAGGAATTTAACCCTCAGGACATAAATTAAATAACAAAAAACCATATTAAAAAAGTGTAATGAAAAGCACTTAATTTAATATGGTTATATTAATGTTAAAGGGAAATTCCCGGCAGACTGACGCCTGTGTCTTTCTCTAAATATGCGGACGTTTAAATTCAACTTCCCCAACATTGCTCATTGCCCTGCTTTTGCCCTGCTTTTTTGCCCGATAGAGCATCCTGTCCACATTGTCTAAAAGTTCGGCGTATTGTGGAAAAAATCCCGATGATAGCTCTACATAAATGGCACCCGCACTAAAGGTAACCGGAACCGCTACTTTTTGTCCGATAAAATAGTCCTCCAGCTCTCTATGTATCTGTTTTAAAATTAACAGGGATCGATTTTGATCAATATCCTTGAAAACAAAGATAAATTCTTCACCTCCATATCTTCCCAGAATATCCTCCTGCCTGATATATTTTCGTGCAATATCCGAAAAAACTTTCAGTACCCTGTCACCCATCAGATGTCCATACTGATCATTAATACTTTTAAAATCATCAAAATCAATCATGCATATGGTAAAACCGCCCTGTACTAAACCGGAATCCTGTAATTGTTGAATTTCTTCAATTAAGCTTTGCTTGTTTAAAGTTCCGGTGGCAGAATCCAGGGTCAGGCTATGTTTTAACTGTTTAATCTGCTTTTTCAGCACTGTTACATCCGTAAACTCAAGATTAGCATAATTTTTATCCGAACAGGTACATATACCGTTTAACTGAAACCATTTTACTGCATGGTTTTGTCCGTTCCGGAAAGTATATTGGATTACCTTGTCCTGGACCACGGTATTATTAAGCAAAATACTTCTTACAGCATCCTGGATACCACATTTATTGCACTTTTCAGATTTACCGCATTCCAAACAATTTCCACTGATCTGGATACAATTAAAAGCCCTGCCAAAGGTTACGCTTTCTTCTTTCTGAAATTTCGCATGAAAATATTGAAACATTCTATTGTTAGCAGATATAACACATAAATTTTCATTTACAATAACCTGCCCAATTTTTGAATTTTGAAAAAAATTTAGATTATAGGATTCTTCTTCACTGGTAAACGAATTGTTAATAGGATTCAAATCTTTCATATTACCCCCTTTATGTCCTCCCTGACCGTGAAAAACATACCATGGTATCTTTTGTCATTTTTCCAACTATAAATGTATTAAAACAATTATAAATCTTTTTTTGTACAATTACAAGAGTATAATTACTCTTTTAGTTGGTTACGAAATATATATATACTTGATAAAATCGGAAGGGGGGTGATATAATATGGAAATTAATTATGCCCAATTAGGTAAAAGAATCGCAAAAAGAAGAAAAGTTTTAAATTTAACTCAGGATGACGTTGCTGAAGCCACAGGACTAAGCAACAATCATATTTCAAACATCGAAAACAATCATTCCATTCCAAGCATAGAAACACTGATGAAAGTGTGTTCAGCATTAGATGCCACACCGGATTATTTTCTGTTGGGAGCATTAAGACGCACTGATGATGCTTACGGCATCAAAGAAAAAATCAAACTATGCGACGATAAAAGGCTTAAATTGATTGACAGCTTTATTACATGGGTTATTGACGAAAATATCTGAATTACAAGAAATGAGTTTGCAAAACAAATTCTGCGCTGACGCTTGGTCGCTTCGCGACAGGATACCTTTCAAGCGTCATGCGCATACTCAAATCGTGTTTTTTATCTGATATAGATAAAAAAATTGCAGGAATCTGATTAATTCCTGCAATTTTTTATAATACTTAAATATGTCGGTAATTACAATTTCTTTAACCGGTCTTACGTCTGAGAAATATAACATTCCTATTTTATATCTAGTGACTCAAACTGCTCAATTAATTCAATAAACTTAGCACCATCCCCGCCGGTATCCGGATGGTATATTTTAGCAAGCTCGCGGAATCTTTTCTTTATCGCATTACTATCTGCATCAAAGGGTAATCCCAGCTGAGCGAGAATTTCAGGGTCATAAAGACATAAATCCAGCATCCCATTGTCTTTATAGAATCGGTAATAAACTCCATAATAGAACTCACTGATTAGGTTTTTCAGTTCGTCCTTATTCAGCTTGAATAACTGACTGGTTGGATATTTAACTTTTTTTGGGTTAGATTCATGAAGATCAAAGAATTCATCCCATACAAGTGTTATATTTTCATTTTTCGTCAGTGTACCCAGCTTATTATTACTCTCGGAAAAATCCATATGAAAACGTATTTTAAGCTCCAGTTTTTTCAAGTTCCTTATTTTTCGTTTGATTTCACCATAACTAATATAACAATCTGACATTTTTACGTCCAAACCTTTCAATTGCTATTTTTATTTTTTAATAATTAATTTCAATTGCCATCCTCATTGTACGCATACCAGTCGGATTCATCAGCTCTTTTAATGCTTAAAATAAATCATCTAAAATGCATTCTAATAACTTTCACACATTATTTACCATAACGACTAAATTGTACGTACTGTTCATTAAATTTTGAAGATACTTTGTCTATTGACATTTAGCTCTGAAGAAGTAATATGTATCATGCTTTCTTCGGCAGCCGACAAAACTGCAATAATACATACGGGCCATAACATTTCAAATTGCTGGAATAAAAGGAACAACGGAATCATAAACAGAAGAAAACCCGCAGTTTTATTTCCCCAGGTATGTAAAATAGCAAATGAATGATATTTGTATACAACTATCACCAGGTTTACACAACGGATTAATACGGTAAGAATCACCCATGGCAGAAAAATCAGTATTTCGTTTTTCTTCCATAGGATGACAGACACGGTAATTACTGCAAAAAAAATTAAATCAGCAACTGAATCCAATCTGGCCCCCAGTTCGCTTTGTGTTTTTGTTTTCCGTGCAATATATCCATCCAATACATCACTCACTCCGCAGATAATATATAAAACTAAAAATAGCCATTTATTATGGAATACGAAAAATAATGTAATCGCGAGAATAATCCTGGTTATTGAAATGACATTTGCAGTATATTTCAACATTTATCCCCTTTCATAATTAATATTAACTCTCTTTTTGACGCTTCTTTGGGATAGTCTTGATACCTCCGCCTGTTGGAAGAAGGCGGCTTATATAGAGCAGGGAAGTAAATTTGTTTTATTTGATTACTTCCTGAACTGCTTTATCCAGGGCGGCTATTACCTTGTCACACCATTCATCAAATTCCTTATCTTCAACCTGGCATTCCGGATGACTTAGGACATAATGGACGGCTTCCTTAACGCCTTGGTCAAAACGCTTGGCGGCAACGAATCCGGGTACCAGCCTTTTCAATTTAGAATTATCAAAGACTACCGAATTGGCTTTATCGCCTAATAAAGAACCCTTAAAATCCTGCTTGCTGGTTGCATCTAAGAACTCCGATGAAACATGAATGGCATTTAACTTAACACCTGCGGCATCTGCAATTGCCTGATAGATCTGATTCCAGGTTAAGGATTCATCTGAAGT
>JAATEU010000092.1 GCA_015655565.1 Clostridiales bacterium | reverse complement strand
TTGATATCTCTCCTGATAAGAAATATTCAAGTAAATCCGGAAGAAATAACATAGTTGACGCCTGATTCAAAATTAAACTTTCCTGTTCTACATAGGAATACAATTGGGGTAACGTATAAGTCCTATTGCATTGGCATCCTGTCATCTCAAAAAGACTTTGCTTATCCGCTATCTGATACATATGCTCAACCGTATGTAAGGTTCGGATGTCTCTGTAATGATATACCGGTTCTAATAACCGCCCCCGCCTGTCAAGTAATCCATAACTGGCCCCCCAGGTATCTATTGCTACGGATTCTATTTCGTCAACGGCTGCATATTGTGCCATACAGTCTGTAATGCTATTGTATAATCCAAACACATCCCAGTAAAATGCACTTTGTATATCTATGGCCCGATTCTCAAAAGTATAAATATCTGACATTATCAAATTATCACCATCAAAATATCCTTTTGCCATCTTCCCGCCGCTTGCTCCTAAATCTGCAGCTGCAGAAATCAACTTCTTCTTCATTAAAATCCCCTTTCCATTGTTCAATTTGTGTCCTGTTTGAAATTTTTTATTTCTTTTTCGATATTATTATTATAAATACCATTGTGATAAATGTCAACTAATAATATAAAAATATTATTATTTTATATTTTATGTGAATATTTTTATTGTTTTCTACAATATTATATGTTAAAATGAAGCTGCTTAAAAATTGTTAAATAATAGGAGGAAATATACAATGAGCTTAGTACCCTTTAAAAAAATGTTATTGGATGCACAAAAACACGGATATGCAGTTCCCGCTTTTAATGTGGTAAACCTGGAAACAGTTCAGGGAATAACACGCGCAGCTGAAATGGAAGGTTCCCCATTAATTATCCAGCTTTATCATGCCGACCTGGATTTTGCAGGCGCCGACTTTATGGTAAGTATGGCAGAAACAGCGTCAAAGCACTGCACCGTACCTGTTTCCGTCAGCTTAGACCACGGCAGGAGCTACGAGCAGGCAATTAATTGCATCAAAAATGGCTTTACAGGAGTTATGATTGACTTATCATCATCAGACTTTGATGAAAACGTACGTACAACCAAAGAAGTTGTTGAATACGCACACCCCCGTAATATTTCCGTAGAAGCGGAATTAGGAGAAATTTTCGATGCGGCCGCACCGGTAGAAGTTAGAAATTCCGGAATGACAGATCCTAAGATGGCTGCAGAATTCGTATCCAGAACAGGAATTGATGCCCTTGCAGTATCCATAGGAACCGCACACGGTATATATTCCTCAGCTCCTGTTATTGATTTTGACCGCGCAGAAGAAATAGTAAAAAAAATCGGTTGTCCAACCGTTGTCCACGGCGGTTCAAACACTCCGGATAAAGACATTGTTCATCTGTGCAAGTTAGGCGTCGCAAAGATTAACATAGGAACCGATTTAAATCTGGCATTTAACAAAGGAATTCAAGAAGGTTTCCGACAATTTGGCAATAACGCCGCCATTCGTGAATATATGAATGCAGGACAGGAGAAACTCATTGAAGCCGCCCGTCATAAAATCCGGCTATTCAGAACATACGCTCACGACTAGAAGTCTAATGCCTGCACGGCAGGCATTGAATAATGGCAGTTAGGACAGTAAGTTTTTTGGCAGGTAGGAATCCGCAAGATTATTAACCAATTACGGCGGGCCTTGGATTAATAAATTAAAGCGGACAAACAAGCATCAAAATCATAGCTTATAATATAGAAATAGCAACAATGTTTTTTTATTATTTTAATTTCAATTATTTTGTTGTTTTTTTTAAATAAGAACGAAGTAGTAAAGAAAAATATAACAATATGATGAAACGGCAATCTATTAAGTCCAGCCAACAAATGTCAATAGATAATTTTTTTCCTTGCTCTTTTCTGCATTCCAAAAATAATTCAAAATTCAAAATTATAGTAGTCCTGATATCTGGAGAATCACAGTATAAATACTGTAATTCCAGGTATATTAGGATTTGTATAATTGTAATTGATATGAATACAGTTATGCTTCTTTATGAAAAATTTAAACATACGGCATTTAAGTTAATAATAATTTAATAAATAAAGATTCAAAATTAGCTTAAAAAAATTATAAACAAATTTGAAAGGAGATATGATATAATGAATAAAAAGAAGATTATAATAAGTTTTATATAAGGTGTATTGCACTCTTTTTTAAAGAAGAGTGCAATACCTTATTTCTGGAATTATAATGTCTTAACTGTTCTGTATTTACATATATAAGGGAGAATAAAGCATTTTAGGAGATGAAGTAATTATTCAGAAAATATGATAGGGGATACTATTTCCTATGGCGGTATTGACTTTACCCTTATAGGAATAAATGATGCTTTAAATAATTTAAGGACTATTATGCTTTATAATACGGTTAGAAATAATATTGAGATGCAAAATAAAATGCATCTTGAAAGAGTTGGCATATGGCAAATGAGAAGGGAACCACGGTTATATTGGTTACCCATAATCCGCTGGTTTCAAACAGCTGTGAAATTGAGTATAATAATAATGAAGCATGCTTATTTTATTACAAAATATTGAGAATATAGAGGTAATAGTGTAGTGAAAAAAATATTTGCAGGAATAGGTATCTTGGTAGCTCTTTTCTCTATTTTCTTTTTTCTTCTGGTTGCCGATAAAATGGTATATCATAATAATGAAACAATTTATGACTTCCTTTTGTCTAAAAATATATCTGGGCAGGAATTAAAAAAATTTGCAGAAAATGCAGATGTAACCATTCGTTAGTTGATTTTAAAAATACCAGTTTTGGAAAAAAAGAATTAGATGTAACCTTTATAAATCCGGATTCCTCCATTCGTTTCGGAATGAGACCTAGTGTATTTCCGAAAGATAATGTCGTTTATCAGGAATTAGATGAAAAAACACAAAAAGAGATTCAATATTTTACCATTCAGGATAATGATTATGATAAAATAGAGAAGATTAGAACTTCTCTTGAGCAAAATGAGTATGGCGTAGAGATACAAAAAAGTGAGCCTGTAAATCTAACTGTGGGAATGCTTTTTTCTTCTTTAAATATAGGATTTTTTGCATTACTTACCATATTATTGATTTTATGTATTGCAACTTATTATGTATATCGGTTAAAAGAAATAGGTGTTTTAAAGTTAAATGGATGGCGTAACGGTAAAATTTCTTTCCGGCTGCTTTTTGAGCTGCTGATTCATTCCTATTTATTTATTTTATTGTGTATAATACCATTTGGTATTTATGTTGTTTTTAGTGATGCCAGTAAAATTATACTATATGCTCAAATTTATTTTTTGCTATGTTTCTTTTTGGCATTTGTATTTTTTCTTTCTGCCTTTGCCGGAACTTTCTTTATCCGTAATGTAAATCGGATAGGTGCAATTAAGAATAATAAGAATAACAAACTTATATTTTATGTTTTGCTTATATTCAAAATAATTACTACAATCTTTTTAGTATTATCCTTTGATAACTCAATGAATAATGTTTTAAAACTCGATTCGACTATTAGGGCGATTGATGATTTAGAAAAATATGATTTTTCTCATATACGAACCTCCGTTATACCGGATGAAGCAATGCATATAAAGTTGGATCAATTAGTTGGTTCTTTAGATGATCAAAATGTATTCAATTATAGTTCTCCGGAAAATCTCATGAACAGGGCAGAACTTAGCTCCTATCAATCGAGGGGAAAATTAAGCAATAGTGATGAATGCGCATATACTGATATTTCCGCTAATATGTTGACGGTGCTGAATATTTTAGATGTAAAAGGAAATAAGATTGAGGCTTCCCAAATAAATGCAAATGCCGATACCTTATTGGTTCCAATTCATTTTCAGGATGATATTGAGAAAATTCTCGGCTATTATCAACTTGGACAAGACACAACGATCCTTTATATTCAAAACGGACAAATGCATAGTGATATTTTATTTCCAAGCCTTTTTGTATATGATTCCATTTACCATATACATAAACTTCAAAAGGCATTGTACATAAATAACGGTGAAGTTTTGCTAAATAAAGAAAGTGCGGTAATAGTGGAACAAGAATTGATGAGTCTGGGTTTAGACAAATATAGTATTACGGTTGAATCAGTGAATTTGGACTATAACACTTTAAAAGCAAATGCACAATTGGACCTTTATGAATCACTTTTTAAAATGACTATTAATACTTTGTCCTTTCTACTCTGTGTTGTTTCAATAGTAACTATTTTCCTGGAACTGCGGAAAAAAGAATTCGGAGTTTATAAATTGATTGGGAGATATCCGACGGCGGCAATTGTTAAATTTGTGGGGGTGAACGGGCTAATTACCGTATTGGTTGCTTTGGTTGTAAATCCGATTCTCTTATCTGTATTGTTAATTGAAGGAACGATATATGGAATTATAATATACAGATATATAAGAAGCAAGGCAGTTTTGGCATTAAAGGGTGAATAAAAACAGAAATGGAGGAAGTAATGAGTCTGATAAAACTTGAACACATAGATTGGTTATTTATTTCAGAATTTTGCATTGATAGATGATTTGAATGTGTATGAAAATTTAAGAATCGTTTTAGACGGCTATTCAAAAAAGGAAAGCAGGACACTGATATTACAAGAGTTGAAAAAAGTAGGACTTGGAGATGTTCTGGATAAAAAGATTTTTCAGTTATCTGGAGGTGAGCAGCAAAGAGTAGCCATTGTGAGATTGATATTACATAAGAGTGAAATTATATTGGCAGATGAACCTACTGGCAGTCTGGACAGGAAAAATGCAAAATTAATTTTGGATTTGCTGAAAGAGTTTCATAATCAGGGAAAGACTATTATTATGGTCAGCCATGATGAAAGTGCATTTTGTGAATGTTCGAGGGTGATAAATCTATAGCTTAACTTTTTGTAATTGTCATACAGTTTTGGTGAAAGTCTCTGTAAGCCACACAAGGAAAGCATCCATGATTGGTTTCACTTCAATCAGACGTAGAACCATGGTATCGGATTATCCAATGTAAAACAGGCGGTGGAAAAATATCAGGGATTACTTGATATAAAACATTCGGATGATGTTTTTAATGTAATGATCGGTGTTGTCAGGAACGGAGCGAAGCTACCAACAGTATTATCAACTGATTTTTATGGAGGGAAAAAAGGTATGAAAAATCGTATTTCTTCAATCATGGACACAAAACGGAAGAAGGCTGGCCTTGTGATTCTTTGTACGGTGCTGGCTGGCATTATGATAACCGGAGCGGCACTGGCTGCATCTGATAAGCAGGACAAACAGGATGTATTATCGCTTGTAGAAAACTTTGGTGAAACACTGAAAAAGGTTACACTCACAGCACCCGAAGATATAGCGGCGGAGAGCATAAAAGAATATTATTCGGAATATGTCACACAGGAGCTTTTGGCTCTGTGGCAGTCCGAGCCGCAGAACGCGCCTGGACGGACGGTTTCAAGCCCTTGGCCCGACCGGATTGAGATCACGGACATCACGTCCGCCGGGGATGGAGAATATATCGTTTCCGGAGAGATTATCGAAGTCACAAACACCGAACTACAAAACGGCGGAGCCGCAGCAAAATATCCAGTTACGTTAAGGATAACAAAGCAGGATAACCGATGGCTTATATCCGACGTAACTATCGATGGAAATGCAACACATTAAATATCATTATAGATAAATTCTGATTTTTCTTTTGATTAAATGTAACACAGGATGCTGCACGAATTATCAGCATAGATATGATTGTTTAGTATGTATGATTGCCATTTCAGCATTTAGACATAAAATTTCGCAGATTCAGGATAATTACATTTGCAAACCAGATTTTAATTATGGTAAGATTAATTATAAAACTCAAGACATATACAACCCTTTAATATCGGAACCGGTTACAAATTCAATTAATACAACAAAATCAATTTTAATTACTGGATCGAATGCAACTGGAAAATCTACATTCTTAAGAACCATAGGTGTAAATGCTATATTGGCACAGTCAATTTACACGGTATGCGCAAGAAGTTATTCGGCATCCATGTTTATGATAATGTCGTCCATGAGTTTAAAGGATAATATATTTAGCGGTGAAAGGGCCGCTCTTATACACGTAACGCTATTAATCTTTTCAAATTTATCGGGTACTCTGATGATATCATTGAGGATGCAAAAAAAAGAGCTAACCGATATATTGAGAATG
>JAATEU010000307.1 GCA_015655565.1 Clostridiales bacterium | reverse complement strand
TAAGCAGAATGGCACAATGAAATTTTAGAGCCCGCAAAAAACGGGCAGACAGGAGTTTATAATGAGCAAACTTTTAAAAAAAATTATAGCAGCTACAGCCATAAGTGCAATTGTTTTAACAGCGGTTTTTATGAATTTAAATAAGAATTCTACCAGTGTTGCGGCAGAAAGCCCTAAGGCAGCTACGGCAGCCATTACGGCAGCCCCTAAATATGTATTTCTATTTATCGGTGACGGAATGAGTTATCCCCAAATCCAGGCAGCAAGCGATTATCTTGGCGCTGTTGCACAGCGCAGGGATTCCGATATTTTAACCGGAAACAAATATTTGAATTTTATGAAATTTCCGGTGGCCGGCTCTGCTGTTACTTATGATTCTACATCCTTTTGTCCGGACTCTGCTTCTACTGCTACTTCCCTTTCAACCGGATATAAAACCTACAGCGGAACGATAAATATGGATGAAACCAATACAATTACTTATGAAACCATTTCAGAAAAATTAAAAAAGCAATTAGGCTACAAAATAGGCATTATATCTACCGTTAACTTAAATCATGCTACTCCTGCTGCTTTTTATGCACATCAGGCCTCCAGAAATAATTATTATGCAATTGGATTGGAAATGATTCAAAGTAATTTTGAATATTTTGCCGGCGGTGCTTTAAAGAATGTGACCGGAGATGATGAAACAAAACCTCAGGCTGATCTGTATGAATTAGCGGAACAAAACGGCTACAAAGTTATTAAAACACAAGATGAAGCTTCCAGACTTACGGCTGCGGACGGCAAAACAATCGTCATCGGTGAAACCCTTGCTGACAGCGGTTCCTTATCCTATGCAAAAGATGCGAAAGCAAATGAATGGAAATTAAAAGATTATGTTAAAAAAGGGATCGAAGTCCTGGATAATGATACCGGTTTCTTCATGATGATTGAAGGCGGTAAAATTGACTGGGCCTGTCATGCAAATGACGCCGGTTCTACCATTGCAGACACCATAGCCTTAGATGAAGCAGTGGATGAAGCCCTTAAATTCTATTACCGGCATCCTTCCCAAACCTTAATCCTCGTAACCGGCGATCATGAAACGGGCGGATTAACCATTGGTTACGCCGGTACCGATTATGATACCTATTTAACTAATCTGACCAATCAAAAATTATCCTATGCTAAATTTGATTCCGATTATGTAAAGGGATATAAAGAAAATAAAACACCTTTTAAAGATGTTCTTGCAGATGTCAAAAAAAATTTCGGTTTATTAACCCAATATAACAGGACTGCGGATGCAAACTCCAAATTAGTTCTGACCGCCTATGAATATGATCTTTTAAAAGCTGCCTATAATAAGACAATGAGTGCAGGCAGTACGGAAAGAAATCAGGAAGAATATATATTATACGGAAACTACGAACCCCTGACAGTAACCATTACCCATATCTTAAATAATAAATCAGGCATTAATTTCTCCACTTTTGCCCATACCAGTCTGCCTGTAGGTGTATTTGCAAAAGGGGAAGGAGCAGCCCTTTTCGAAGGCTACTATGATAATACGGAAATATATGATAATCTTGCTAATTTATTAAAAGTCAAATAGCATAATGGAATAAGAAGCTGTAAAAAATCCATCTAAAAAAGTCAAACTAAAAATAGATATCCATAGAAAGAAGGACATAAAACTCTTATGTATATAAAACTGTCCCTTAGGAAATATGATAAATTAAAATTTAAAAAATTTAACTTTAATTTTCAATATTATTTGCCGGTTACTGTTAGCCTTATTGTTATAATAATACTGCTGCTTATACCTACCGGTTATGAAGATGCCATTATTTATCAGGGTACCGATCGATGTCCGGCGCTTATACTATCCGCAAACAATAATAATATCATTGACACCGGTTTAATCCGTTCCGGTGAACAAACCTGCAGGGTTGAATTATTAGGTGGAAAATTCAAAGGACAGCAGGTTGAAGCTTTTAACCTGCTAAATGGTTCCCTGGAGTCTGATAAAATTTTTACGGAAGGGGATAAGGCATTAGTAGTAATAAGTTACGAGGGTAATCAGATATTATCCGTGAATCTGATTGATCATTACCGCATTGGCAATGAGGCAGTACTTGTACTTGCATTTATACTATTTTTAATTCTGATGGCAGGTAAAACCGGAGTAAGGGCCATTCTGGCATTTATAACAACCGTTTTATTAATATGGAAAGTATTGATCCCCGCCTATTTGAACGGCTACAATCCAATCTATTTTGGATTGCTGATTACTGTATTATTAATAATAATCACCATATCCCTGGTATACGGTTTTAACAGGAAAGCCTTATCAGCTGTTTCAGGTTCTTCTCTTGGAATTCTTGTAACCTGTATCCTGGGTATGATTTTCACCAATGCATTTAAAATTCACGGTGCAATCATGCCAAATTCTGAAAGTCTACTTTACAGCGGATATGAAAATTTAAACCTTACCAAAATCTTTATGGCGAGTATTTTTATCGGCTCATCCGGTGCCGTAATGGATCTTGCGGTAGATATAACCTCTGCAGTAAATGAAGTCATTGATAAAAAACCAACTATCACCTGGCAGGAAGCCTGCAAATCCGGCATGAACGTAGGCCGGGCCGCCATGGGGACCATGACCACCACCCTTCTTCTGGCATATTCGGGAGGGTATATTGCCCTGCTTATGGTATTTATGGCTCAGGGCACTCCTATCTATAATATATTAAATTACAAATATGTCTCGGCTGAAATCATCGAAACAATTGTCGGAAGCTTCGGCCTGGTAACCGTAGCACCCTTCACTGCCTTAACAAGCGGTATTTTATTGACTTATAAAAAACAAAAACCAACTGAAAAGTGCAGCAATCCAACCGGCTTTAAAGATAAAACCTATATTCTTGAAAAATTAATTGAAATAACAGATGAATTCGATAACGAGAAAGATATCTTATAGCATAAAAAACTTATATTACAAAAAAAATATAAGATAAGATTCTTACAATATATAAGAATAAGATGTTTATATTAGAAAAGGTATATAAAAAAACAGATATGATATTATAATAATTGGTAATGAAACAATCAATTATAATATCAAACTGTTTTACTTTAAATAAGTTTAACCGCTTACTTTAATTAACGATTCCTTATATAATCCTTATCTTTAATACCCCATTGATTGTATTCAACTTTCCTGCAATGGATTCTGTTATATCTCCCTCAATATCAATAACCGTATAAGCGAAATCGCCCCTGCTCTTATTGATTAAATTAGAGATGTTTATGTTTTCAACAGAAAAAACACCGGTAAACTGGGTTAACATGTTAGGAATATTCTTATGATTAATCGTAATACGTTTTCCGGCAATACAGGTACCTGCATCACAGTCAGGATAATTAACGGAATTCTTAATGGTTCCGCTTTCCATATATTCCATGATTTCCTTCACCGCCATAACCGCACAGTTATCTTCCGATTCCTCCGTAGAAGCACCAAGATGAGGGATGGCAATCGCACCTTCCATTCCGGCTGTCCTG
>JAATEU010000628.1 GCA_015655565.1 Clostridiales bacterium | reverse complement strand
TAATCAGGTTCGGTGTCGTCTCGGTTATTACCGCCTGAAAAGTCTTTGCCTCATCAGAAACGTCAGAATTACCGGTTTCTCCGTCCTTTACCTCAACTGAATCAGAACCGGTATCACCCATAATATCATTGATTAATCCTTTTTTTGTGCAGCCGGTGTTTATTCCACCGATTAAAATGAAAACTATAACAAAACAAATTAATTTTCTCATTTCAAAACCTCCCGATTTATTCTTATTTTTCATTCAATTATTAGACGACATCCTGATTGTTATAGTTCCATTTATTCCGCTTGCCGGGCTATTAATTAATTTACACTGAAATAATGATAAAAACTATTTCAGATGGGCAATATATAATTGGAGGTGAATAATTTGAAAGTAAGAGATATCATGTCAAAAGATATTGCAAGTGTAAGTTCGGATGATTCCATTGAAAGAGCTGCGCAACTGATGAAACAATACGATGTGGGTTCCATACCGGTATGCAGTCAGGATAAAGTAATCGGCATTGTTACAGACAGGGATATAGCTTTAAGAACCGTCGCATCGGGTCAGGACACAAAACAGCAGAAAGTCAGTGATATTATGACATCAGATCCTGCCGTAGGAGATCCTGAAATGAATGTAAAGGATGCTGCAAAAATAATGAGCGAAAGACAAATACGCAGATTACCAATTGTGGAAAACAACAGCCTGGTAGGAATCGTAGCCCTGGGAGATATTTCACTGGAGCCTGCCCATCAGGACAGTGCAGAAGAAGCTTTAAAAGACATTTCCCAACCCAACGAATTTTAAATTTATTGGATGGCTTGAGGTTATTATAAATAATCAATAACCATACTCCTGCTTAAGGATATGGGTTGTATATGTGATAAATTATCTGCGAAATACAACCCACATCCTAAATGCTGGTCAAAACACAGCACCTTGATGGCAAAAGACTCTTATGGCCGGCGGCACGGCTGTACATATCGTATCATAGATTAGAATACCTCTCCCCATTGGCTTTTATATAATTTACAAATACGGGTATCACGGCAGACTCCAAGATTTTTAATAACCGTTTCATTTAAGCCTGGGAAAACATACCGTTTCATATTTCGTAAATAAGTTTCCCTTCTCACAGCCAACCTAAACAAGCCCGGTATTATCGGACTTTTCGTCGGTCAACATTGTATCAATATTGACGTAATCATATAAAAAGCTCTGTAATAAAAGATGCCGCTTTTATGGTTCTTATTATTGCCTCGGCACTTATCGGTGGACTATCTTATATCATACTCACCATCCAAGATAATGATACAAGATAAATAACAGGACAAAAAAAGCAACACTTATTCCGACTTTATGATTATCCCGGCACATTTTGAACAAATGGATATCCCTTGTAATAGGGAATTTAAAACCCCCTGTCTTTGTGGTGTACTCAAAAGCCACCTAAGACAAGGCGTCTGACATATCGTCAACTTATAGATTGTTGTGGTAAAGGTTACATAATACCGTTATATACTGTTGTGTTTGCTATTGTTATCATTGTCATCAATAAAGTATTTAAAAATACTCCGGTATAAACATTTCCCGTTTTCTTATATAATACTTTTGTATAAAGTGATGTAACAATCAGGATTGCAATAAGTGCAAAAAAGTAATATGCTGCTTAGTTTCTGAGAAGGTCATAATGCCGTGCCTGCAATAAGAGTTTTACATATTGACAAAACAAAACTTCAACTATAATTATACTTCGCATAGATGCCGTAGTTATTCCGCAATAATTATATTTATACCGATATCACGTAATTTTTTTACTGTTTCTTCCGGCACCTGATCATCGGTAATAATTCCCGCTACATCACTTCCATAAGCATATGAAATCAAATTATAGGAATTAAACTTTGATGAATCTAACAGAATATATGTCTGTGAAGCAGATTGCATTACACACTTTTTAAATCCTGTTTCAGAAGTACTTGCAACATAAATATTTCCATCAGTGCCGATTGAGTTCGCTCCTAAAAATGCTGTATCTACTTTAAACCTCTGCAATTGCTCTTCTGCTAATGCTCCTCTTGTCGATAATGTATTTCTTCGTAAATCTCCTCCGATGAGTAGCACAGAAATATATCTTCTATTTAT
>JAATEU010000221.1 GCA_015655565.1 Clostridiales bacterium | reverse complement strand
TATGGAACCGTCGGATATTGATATGGTGAAATTTATTAATCAATTGGTGGATGAATTTTATACAAGCTTTCAGGAAAGTGGATTAGAGTATGAATTCAGCACCAATTTAGCCTCAGTCTATGTTACTGCAGACGGTAATCTTCTTGCCAGGGCTTTTGCCAATCTGATCAGCAACGCAATAAAGTATGGAAAGGACGGAAAAAGCGTTAAGCTGAAATTAGTAAAAGAAAATAATAAAGTAATCGTATCGGTCACCAATTATGGCAGGTTAATTTCCGAGAAAGATCTGCAGAATGTATTTGAACGTTTCTATCGTGTAGAGGGCTCCAGATCCAGTGAAACAGGCGGAACCGGACTGGGTCTTGCAATAGCAAAAAGCATAATCAAAATGCATGGAGGAACAATACAGGTCAGGAGTGATTTTGACGGAACCGTATTTGAAGTGATATTGGATGAGAAGAAGGAAGGCATGGAAGTATGAAGACAGATTGGAGAAACAACATATGCCGGGGATCAATGTCTTACATCAGGCAAGGTCATATGCTGGTGTTTTTGGCAATATTCACAGGTATGGGATTAGGGGCTGCCTTCGGGTCAAAATCTCTCGTATCCTCCAATTTACTTGCCTGGCTGAATACGGATACGGTTATTACAGCATCAGCTGCTGCCAAGGAGGATTCTGATGCAGCCTATGGATCTGAGCTGGCTATGGTTGTAAATTATGGGTATGATCAGTATGTGAAGTACGGGCGCTACATGAACGTGAGTGCGGCCATAACCAATAATGGCGGGGATTTTGCCGGATGGCTGCAGGTAATAGTACCGAAAGCGGAGAATAAGAATAACGTGGTATATCGCAGGGAGGTACGCATTGCTTCCGAAAATACGGAAGAAGTATCCATAACCCTTCCGGTAATGGATGATACCGGTTCTATGCAGGTTAAATTGGTAGATGATGACGGGAATACAGTTGTAGAAAAAATCTTTGAATTAAAAATCGGAAATTATGAAAAACTGGCTTATATCGGCATTTTAAGTGACGAAAAAGAAAAATTGGACTATATTCAGAATTACGGCACGAGGGTGTTTTATCTGGATGAAAATACTCTTTCGGATGATTATCTTGGACTTGACTTGCTGGATGCTATTATTATAAACCGGTTTGATACCGGCCGTATCAGTGACAGGCAGCTGGAAGCAATCGAAAAATGGGTTATGAACGGTGGAACCCTGGTGCTTGGAACCGGCGAATATGCGGATGAAACCTTATCCAAATTCGGTGAAGCCTATTCCATAGAAGCAAAAGGAAGCAAAGCGGCAGATAATTTTACTTTTGGTATGAACCGGGAGTCCCTGAAGGAGTTAAAACAGGATATATTAGATTATGAGGAAGAAAGAAGGATTTTTCTGGAGGCTGTTAAGGACCGGAATGAGATGCTGATAGCTTATGGAAATGAACCCGTTGAAATCGATAATTCAGTTTTTGAAAAATGGACGAAAGACAAAATAAATCAATTACAGCTGGAAAATATAAATAAGAAAATCGCTGAGGTTGAAATGGAAGGCAGTTCAACCATAGTTTCAGAAGGCGGCTTTAAATTAATGCAGACAGGCCCGGCAGGGCTTGGCAAAGTACAGTTATTCAGTTTTGATTTGGGACTTAATGAGGAAACTCAGACCATCGGACTGGCAGTATTAAATGAAATCAGAAAGAATATGAGCAATAAAAAGCTGACACAGCTGGAAGAAGAATATTATGGTTCCTATTTAAATTATGGTATCTATAACAGCATGTTTTATACGGATGCAAAAAATGTTCCCGTGACCGGCAAATATATCATTATTTTAGTAATCTATATATGCATGGCAGGACCGGTAACCTACCTTATCCTGAGGAAATTGGAGAAAAGAAACCTGACTTGGGTTGTAGTACCGGTAATGGCAGTTGTTTTTACCTTATTGGTTTATTACACAGGCTCCGATACAAGAATAAAAAATCCCTACGTTGGATATGTAAAGCTCCTTATCTTCCAGAAGGATAATAAAGTAAACGAAGAACTCTATTTTTCCCTGACAGCTCCATATAATCATAATTATTCCGTTTCCGTCGGCAAGGATTATGATATATCGGAACTGCGGGGACAGGGAAATAACAACTACCTGTATGACTATGGAAGACAGAAGGAGATATATTATGATAATTATATTACCTCCATTGATTATGGTATCCGGGACACCGAATTGACGGTAAGGGATAATCCTGCTTTTTCGCCGGTATATTATCAGTCAGCGGATTCTTATGATATGGCGAATCAATTAACCTGTGATATTCATTATGCAGGAGACCGGATATACGGAACCGTAACCAATGGTTTCGGCTTTGATATTACCAATGCCATGCTTACAAGTGACGGATATGTGATTAATATAGGGGAAATCGGAAAAGGGGAAACGGTATCCCTGGACGGAAAGGATGCAATATTTCTTACGACAAGGGATGAATTATATAACATGGACATGATTAACCGGATTGCCGGGGGTACCGGTGATGTGAAGGATAATACGGCCATCATTAACCGTCTTTCCAATGTGCTGTATTATTTAACGGAAAATAATCTGCTGAATGATCAGCATAGCAGCTGTATCATCGGTTTTGTAAGTGAAAGTGAATCGAAAGAGGATAATCCCGGCGGGAATAACCTGCTGGATGAATTGACAAAGAATATGGACGCCTTTGGTACTACGGCTGTAAAGCTCCCCGTGGAAGTCGATTATAGGTCCGGTGACCGGATTCTTGTGCCTGACCTTGATCCCTACGTGATTATATCGGAAGGATTTTATGAAAAGTACTATCAATCCCGTTATTTAAGCAGTGACAGTATGACGATGGAATACCACTTTCCGGAGGAAGACAATATTATTTCCTTTGAATATTTAACCGGCCGGAATCAGGACAGCAGCAACGATTACCTTAGTGCATTTGACGGCAAGATTTATTTCTTAAACAGAAGAACAGGTAAATATGATGAAGTATTTAAGGAGGGAGCGGGAAGCAGTGTAACGGATACGGCTGATTACCTGACGGAGAAGAATACCATCACCATCCGGTATAGTACGGATATGTCCCTGAAAGGATACCAGATGTTATTGCCATACATTTCATATTGGAAGGAGGCGGATTCCAATGCTGGAAATTAAAAACCTTACGAAAAAGTACGGTAAGTCTATTGCGCTGGATCATTTAAATCTGGAAATCAAAAGAGAAGAAATTTTTGGATTCGTCGGTCCGAACGGTGCGGGAAAAACTACAACCATGCGGATTGTATCCGGTTTATTAAAAGCAGATTCCGGCGAGGTTCATGTGGATGGAGTGGATGCCGGGACGAATAATAAGGGATTAAAAAGTAAAATCGGATATATGCCGGATTTTTTTGGTGTATACGATAACTTAAAAGCAATGGAATACATGGAATTTTATGCCTCTATTTATGGAATAGTGGGAAACAAAGCAAAAAAATTATGCCTGGAATTAATGGATTTGGTTCGATTATCGGATCGGGCCGATAGTTATGTAGATGAAATGTCCAGAGGAATGAAACAGCGCCTCTGCCTGGCAAGGAGCTTAGTCCATAATCCGGAATTACTGATTCTGGATGAACCGGCTTCCGGTTTAGACCCCAGGGCACGGGTTGAAATGAAGGAAATACTTAAGGAACTTCATAACCGCGGGAAAACTATACTGATCAGTTCACATATTTTACCGGAGTTATCCCAGATGTGCAGCCATATCGGTATTATTGAGAAGGGAAAGATGGTTGTAACCGGTACGGTTGAGGATATATTGTCCGCAAGAGGAGCTGCCAGTCCCATAGTGATGAGATTTACTGCCAATCAGGATAAGGCGGTGGAGGTATTAAAACAGGATTCACTGGTTCAAAATATTACAATCTGTGATAACAGTATATCCATACTTTTTAAAGGGAATGAAACGGAAGAAGCAGATATCCTTGCTGCCATGATACAAAATGGGGCCATGTTATCTTCCTTTGCAAGGGAGGAAAGCAATCTGGAATCATTATTTATGCAGATAACCGCCAGGGAGGAGCAGGAGGTGTGATTATGAGAATCAATCCGGTATATCGGAAGGAATTAAAAACAGGCGTACGAACCATGAGAACCGCTGTTATTTTATTGGGCTACAATGGTATATTGGCATTATTTGGACTTTTTTCCTTTTATGTAACCTTCGAATATGAAAGCAGATATGGCGGAACCGTGAATTATGCATCTATTCTGCAGATTTATGCCATTATAACTGCTGCAGAGTTTGGACTGGTATTATTTACCGTACCGGCTTTAACGGCTGCTTCCAT
>JAATEU010000031.1 GCA_015655565.1 Clostridiales bacterium | reverse complement strand
TAGGTGACCGTTGAATTCTCCTTCACACGCCATTCGTCTTCTTTCACATAACTTTTGACGATTCCCTTATAGGTAAGGATGGTTGACTTCATGTTATGTATTCGTTCCCTGTTCTTGCTGTATAATATATAAGCTTTTGCTACATCCGTATAACCGGTTTGTTCCAACACATGTTCAACACTGTCCTGAATATCCTCAACACTTACCTGACCATCCTTTACTTTGCTCTGAAAATCTGCGGTAACCCTTAATGATAATAAATTTATAATATCATCGGTATAATTTTTTTCCGTAGCTTTGAAAGCCTTTGAGATTGCTTCCGTTATTTTTGACAGATTAAATTCTGCAATCTCTCCATCTCTTTTTACTACATTAATCATGAGTAAATCCCCCTTTACTTTCTATATATCATTCTTGATATCATTCTTGATATTATTCTTGTCTTTTATAAATCCACCATATATCAATATTATCAGAAACAACATAATACGTCAAGAACAAGATACAAGATATATATTATCTTTTTATCATTACCACTATATATAGTATTTATTCTTAGTTCTTTATACCCGTTTACATTCCTGAATTCTGAACTTTCTAAATTAATTATATTATATTTGAACACTATTACTCATTATATGAAATAACATAAATAATTAAAAAATTTATATAATTAATTCAGCATATTTAATTCAGCAAAATGATAAACATCTCAAAAAACATTATCCGGGCCGGACAAAATCAGGGAGGAAGTCTTGCATTAACAAAAAAAGCTGACTATTAATAAAATTACATTTAGCTTATTAATAGCAGCCCTTATTCAGTCTCCAAGACATAACGATTTATAAACTATAATAAACATCCCTGGGCAGGTATGCTTTAATATAAATTCCTTCTGTCTGATATTCTTCCACCATGAGCTGTCCGTACTTTCTTATTATTTGAATCTTGCCTGCATCCTGATAGGAGAATACTTTTTCAACCAGAATTCTACGTTCCCTGAGTATCTCTTCAAATATTTCCTGCAGGGTATCAAGTCCCTGCATTTCCTTCGCAGATATTTTAACAGTCCTGTCAGCCTTAAAATCCTTTATGATCATATCGGTTTCCAGTAAATCCTGTTTATTAAAAGCTGTAATAATCGTTTTATCCTTTACCCCAAGATTCGCCAGGGTTTCATATACCACATGCATTTGTTTATAAGCTGCTGGGTTGGAACAGTCCACCACATGAAGAATAATATCCGCATATTTTGCTTCCTCCAAGGTACTTCGGAAAGCTTCAATTAAATGGTGGGGGAGTTTTCGTATAAAACCAACGGTATCCGTCAGTAATATCTGCTGTCCGCTTGGAAGAGCCAGATTTCTGGTTGTCGGATCCAAGGTGGCAAATAATTTGTCTTCTACTAATACGCCTGCACTGGTTAAGCGGTTTAATAAGGTTGATTTACCTGCATTGGTATAACCTACAATGGCTGCAATGGGTATGAAGCCTTTACTTCTTAATTCCCTTGAAGTTTCCCTGTATTGTTTTACCTCAGCCAATTCACGGTTTAACTGGGATATACGGTCCTTTATTAATCTCCGGTCCACTTCCAGTTTTTTCTCACCGGGACCTCTGGTTCCTATACCGCCGCCTAATCTGGACATGGAATTTCTCATGCCGACCAATCTGGTAGAACGGTATTTTAATTGGGCAAGTTCAACCTGGATTTTACCTTCTTTGGTAGAAGCACGCTGGGCAAAGATATCCAAAATTAATATGGTCCTGTCCATAACTTTCGCTTCCAGTGCATCTTCCAGATTTTTTAACTGGGCAGGAGATAATTCATCATCACATACCACGCCGGTTGCATTAAGTTCAACTAATAAGTCTTTTACTTCTTCTATTTTGCCTTTGCCAATATAGGTTCCGGGATGGACACTTTCCCTGTTTTGAATTATTTTAGCCACAGTTACTGCTCCGGCCGTTTTAGCCAGTTCTTCTAATTCATCCAAAGATTCCGCCGTATCATCCCCGTCATTCGTTGCAACGCCAACCAAGATTAAACGCTCTTCTTTTTCCTTTATTTCATACATTTCACTCATGTATAACCTCCTAAGATTTCGTTGCACCCGTGTGAAATAAAGATCCATTTTACACTTCTTAATTATTCTTCCTTCACTGTACTCACTTCCGGCAACCTGGTCTTTAAAAATTCATTTTCCTCCAACGCCTCTTTATCCTCCGGATATAAGGCCAGGTATTCCGTCATGCGGGCATAAGCCTCTTCAAAATCACCCAGATTTTCATAGGCAATAATCTCATTCCGTTTCAGGGCCTGATTAAAAGAGAACTCATTATATTCCAGGCCTTTCTGGATATAGGATAATGCTTCTTCATAATTTCCCTCCTTAATCAGGCAGACACCAAGCTGATTATAAACGGCAGCTGATTCAATATCGGCTTCTTTACTGATATACATGCCGTAATTATAAACTGCTGTCTCGTAATCTTTCTTTTTTTCATAGATATTACCCAGGTAAAAATAGGCTTCTGTATATCCGTTCCGGAAAGCTTCATCCAATTCAGCGATTGCGCTGTCATAATTTTCCATATAATAGTGAACCTTTGCAAGATTAAATTTATCTTCCTGGGTTGTTCCACTTATATGGGAGGCCATCTCCAAAACTGCAGACGCCCCCTTTTCATCTCCGTTTTCTGACATTAAAAAGTATTTGCCGAAATAAGAATCATAATTTTTGTTATCTAATTTTATTGCCTGATCATAATCAGCCAGACTTTTCTCATAATTTCCCATCCTGCTATAAACATTAGCCCTGTTATTATAGGTATCCGCATCGGATGGCTTCTTATCCAGAACAGCCGTATAGGTTTCTGCCGCTTTCTCATAAAGCCCTGCTTTTTCCTGGGAATTTCCTTTGTAACATAAGATATCCATATTCAAATCACTTAATTCATCAATTGCCAGTGCCTTATCAAATTGTTCAATGGCTTTCGTATAGCTATGAGAGTTGAAATAAGCAATCCCTTTTCCCCGGTATGCAATTTTATTATTTTTCTTAACAATACTATTATCTTTATCCAAAATTATCCGGTTAAAATACTGAATAGCTTCCTCATATTTTCCAAGCTGAATTAAAGTCATCGCATAATCTATATAATAGTCTGCCCGGTCTGCATTCATTTCCAGTGCCTTTGCCAGACTAACTTCTGCCTTATCATAATTACCGCTGTTAAAGTACTCCAAACCATCTTTATGATAACTGCCGGCTGATTTAGAACCGCACCCGCCAAGTAAAGCTGCTGTTAATATTAATATGGCTGTATTTTTCAATTTCTTTTTCTTCATTATCGGCTCCTGTCTGACGGATTTTGTCGGATATAATATCTTTCACAAGGACTGTTTCAGATTTCATAGCTATGCTGCTTGCGGCTGCCCTATTGCTATTATAGTTTGTACAGGTAATAAATGCAAGTTTCAGATCAAAAAGAAGCAGTCAGCAACTGAACCGATTTTTTAGAATGTCCTGTTTTGATGCATAAATTAATGCTGTATTCATAACATATCCTCCTCGTACGAGGCTGCTGAAAAAGTCCCTTTCACAAACTTGGCATGAATAAAGGTGTATCTATATTCGTTTAGCGTAGACCG
>JAATEU010000060.1 GCA_015655565.1 Clostridiales bacterium | reverse complement strand
TATTGCTATAGGACGCATTAACCGCCTGGCAACATCCGTCAGGTATTTTAAACCAAACATAATATCATTTTCCTGATAACATACAGCCCCTTCCGGTATACGAAAAAATTCCCTTAAATATGATTTTGCCGGTTTTAACTTAACAACAACAAGTTCCGTATCTGGTGCCACTCCCATAAATCCGCTTTCCGGTATTGGGGTTCCGGCCGCTACTCCTGCCAGCATAGTCCCATGGCCTATGGAATCGTTACTTGGTACAAATGCAAGCGGCTCCAAAGTTTGGAGGGCATAATTAATCTGCTCCTGTGTATATTCCGTTCCATAGTATAAATTTTCAGGATAGTTATCCCCGCCGTCAATTGTCTGATCCCATATGGATACAATCCTTGAAGTCTGATCCGAATGTCGGAATACGGGATTTATATAATCAATTCCGGTATCTACAAATCCTAATAAAACACCCTGGCCCCTCAAATTAAGCTCCGGTTCATTACGTACCTGAATGATGCCGGAGGCCTCCAGACTGACGATAGATAATAATCCGAAAACTTTGGGAATGGCAGCATAACCAAATTTCTGAACACTGTTTGAAGTCATATTATCCACAGGTATATATACAACACCATATCTGCCTTCAATAGTATTAATGGTATAATCAGGATTATTTAACAGAGTATCAATAACCTCGTAACCTTGTACTATTATATCAGCATATTCATTACTGGTGATCTTATATCTTTCTTCCGGATTCATTCATTAACCACCACATTTTCTCTTATTATGTAAATATGTAGTTCCCGGTAAAATGTGCTTGACTGTATACTTTAATTCATTTATCCATATCTTTCTTTGTTTTTCTTCACTTTTTTTCAGTTTCATTTAGATTCTCCTTTCTTTGTTTCTTTCAAACCTTCAAGGTCTCCTAATACATGGCCCTTCCCAAATAAAAGGGGCCGTTGCAAATTAAGCTATTTTGCAACGGCCCCTTCCGGTTAAATTCTATTACTTTTCTACACTTAACATAGCTATTAACATATCTGCCGCTTCAACACGGGTTAATTTATCGTTCGGCCTGAATTCATTATTACCGTTGCCGGTAATTAAGTTTAAGCCCTGTGCCAATGCAACATAACCAAGATACTCCTGTGATATCTGATCCTGATCCTGAAAGCTGATGTTATAAATTCCTTTTAACTTCGCAATGCTTTCATAACCTAAAACCTGTACCGCAAACTTAGATACCGCAAGACGTGTAATAGTTGAATTGTCCTTCTTGATCTGGTATTTACCGTCGTTATAATAAATATCTGCCAGATTTAAGAATTCGGTTAATTCCCCGGTTGTTACGGCCTTATCCGGTTTGAACTCCCCGCCTTTAAATCCGATGCCGATATCTGCCAAAAGCCTGATATTGCGGCTGGATGCAACATCTTTAATATCACTGTAATTATAGATGTTTTCATCTAAGGCATATTCCTCCCCATCATAATTTAACTGTTTCCCGGTAAACGGAGAAAAGTAAGCAGGGGATATATCCGTTCTGTAGACTAACCGTACTTCATTCTCAATGGAATAGTCCTCCGTACTTATTACATCTTTCTCGGAACCGTCATAGGAATGAATACTATTTATCTCATATGCAAGATGATATCCTTCATTGGAAATATATACCTTAAATGCATCCGTGGCACTAATGATACTTTTAGGTGATTCAAAGGTTACATTATCATTCCAATTATAAGAGAAGGAATAAATTTTTCCGGTTACACCATCCACGGAACCGTAAATACCGTTATAAGAATAATTAATTCCTTCATTTACCCTGTCATAGTTATAAGAATAACCGCCGTATACTTCCTTGTCGTCCTTATATGCAATAATATAAGATTCGCTGTTATCGGTTAACACTGACTTTTCAAACTTATCTGGTATCTGTTCCTTTAAAAATCCTTCTAAAATTTTCTGTCCCTGATCGGAACTGTATTTTACTTTTACGGTCTCCCATTCTTTCTCACTTATATCATAATACTCTTTAACACTTGCATAAAAGGAAATTATTTTACCGGTCACTGCATCCACGTTTGCATTAGCAGAAGCACGATAAGTATCCCCGCTTTCTTTATTAATTTCCCTTGGATCGGACAAACTGATACTCCAAATATATTTCGTATCTTCACCAACCCTGTAAAAATTATCCTGTTTATACAATTTAGCAGAAATGGATTTTAAATTATCTTCCAATAATAAACTCTTATTTCCTGTCACTGCTTTAATAGCATTTTCCTTACTGATTAAGCCTTTAATTTCATCTACTTTCAGAATTTCTTCTTCTGTCAGTGACTGTCCGCCGTTCGCGGTTGATGAATCAGCAGCTTCTTTCTCCTCGGCCGCAGAACCATAGCCATTCTCTCCCCTGTCAATCCATTCATTCTGCGTAGTATAAACCTCGCCGGTTTTGGCATCTACAGCCACATAGGAATTATCCGGAGAATATACCAGAAACGCTTTTATTTTTGTATTGCCGTCTTCGTCGGTTGTATATGCATTTTGGTATGCCAGTTTCATGGCAACTGTTTTGCCGATTTTTTCAGCTGCCTCCTGCTTCGTAATCTTAGTATCTGCAGAGGGAATTTCCACCTCATACAACCAGCTGGCATCAAAATACACTACTTTACCGGTTTCATAATTTACGCCTACCGTTACCATATTATCAGGCATGGGAACCCCATTCTCCACACGCTGGTACTGATAAGTATATTGTCCGCTGTAGGTTCCTTCCGATGACGAATCCACATATTCAATCTTGTTATAAATATCCGGAGCTACCTTCTTAATAAATCGACCGGCAGTTTCCTTCAGCTCCGATTTCAAGTACTTCAGTGCATAGCTGCCGTCATTATTATTAATGGAATAATAATATAAAATATTTCCCTCCTGATCGCTTCGTACGGTGATACTTTCTGAATAATCCTCCGTAGACCAGTTCAACCGCCAATAAGCTGAGGAATCATAGCTTTCCGTATTAAAATTATAATCAAATACGGACAACTTCTCCGAAACTGTAATTTTGGATTTTACTGCCGCAATAATACGCTCTAAATCCTCTGCTTTCGGTTCAGCAGTTACTGCTCCCCCTGTTGCTGGAATATCAGCGGAAGATGTACTTCCAAAGTCACTTGCGGAATCACTTGGTTCTGCTGCATTTGCCGCTGCAGCCTCTTTAACATAAGACGTCTGCCCCCAGCCGGAAGCATCGTCTACAGCCGCATAAACCGACCCGGGCAAACAGGTTGTAATTACGCAGCCAATTAAGACCATTGGTACTAATTTTTTTCGAAACATATTAATTCCTCCTTTTTCCCTTAAGCGCTCCGGAATATCATACGGTAAAACCATTTCTCGTTTCCCGTTTGAATTACTTCCGGGCATGCACTGGTTCCTTACCTTCACATAATAGACGATACAAAATATGGTTTAGTTCCATTTTATTTCTATTTTTATAAATGGATTGAATGCAAAAATAAAATAAAAAAAATTTTTAATAATCTTGCCTATTTTATAAATTTATATTATCATTAAATCCTGTATTATTATTCAGAAAACATTTAAAAGGAGTTTAATGATGAACAAAAAGGCAAAGGCCTTTCGGGCTGCATTACCATATACCCTTCCTGTTTTTGCCGGATACATTGTCCTGGGAACAGCCTATGGAATTTTATTGAACAGCAAAGGATATTCCATTATATGGGCTGTCTTAACCAGCCTTTTTATTTATGCCGGCTCCATGCAGTTTGTATCCTTAAGTCTGCTGGCTGCAGGTTTTCACCCTTTCTATGCCTGCATCATGACTTTAACGGTAAATGCCAGGCATTTATTTTATGGAATCTCCATGCTTTCCAAATTTCAGGGAACGGGCGGCAAAAAACCTTATTTAATCTTTGGGTTAACCGATGAAACCTTTTCAATCCTGTGCTCCGCCACTCCCCAAAATGAAATTGATAAAGGATGGTTTATGTTTTTTATTACTTTGCTGGATCAGATTTATTGGGTATCCGGTTCCATTTTAGGGAGTATACTTGGCAGTATCATTCATTTTAATACCAACGGAATTGATTTTGTACTGACCGCCCTGTTTATTGTTATTTTTATTAACCAGTGGAAGTCTGCCACCAATCATATCCCTGTACTGACAGGCCTGGGGGCTTCTATTTTATGCAGAATGATTTTCGGCGCATCTGATTTTATCATACCCTCCATGATTGCCATTCTGTTTATCGTAACCGTTTTTCAAAATAAAATAGAATCGGAGAATACAACATGCCATTTACAATAGGTGAGTCCGTCCTGTTCTTTGGAATTATCAGCTTAACTACAATAGTAATAAGGTTCCTGCCTTTTATTCTGTTTCCGGAAAATAAGAAAACTCCAGGATACATTGCATACCTGGGCAGGGTTTTGCCCTACACCATTATCGGTATGCTTGTTATTTACTGCTTAAAAGACATTTCCTTCACCGCCTCTCCCTTTGGTCTCCCTGAATTAATTTCAGCAGCAGTCATTATTGTTTTGCATTTATGGAAAAACCATACTTTCCTTAGTATTGGTGCCGGAACCATAATGTATATGCTGTTAGTCCAGTTTATATTTTAGTAAGCTTATGGATAAATAAACCGCTTCTTAATTTAGGCTCAAACCAGGTGGATTTCGGAGGCATTAATATACCGGCATCGGACACGGCAAATAATTCCGTAATGCCGGTGGGATACATGGAAAAGGCTGCTGCCATACCTCCATTAACTCTTCTTTCCAGTTCCTTAAGTCCTCTGATGCCGCCGATAAAATCAATTCTCTTATCCGTACGGGGGTCCCCGATACCAAGTATTTTACTTAATAAATAGTCTTGCAGTATGGAAACATCCAGCGCTTTAACCGGGTCACAGCTGTTTTTTACGGCAACCCGTGCCGTAAGTTTGTACCAGCTTCCTTCCGCATACATACCAAAACTCCCCTTTTT
Organism: Clostridiales bacterium; assembly: GCA_015655565.1. Taxonomy (GTDB): domain Bacteria; phylum Bacillota; class Clostridia; order Lachnospirales; family Lachnospiraceae; genus Anaerocolumna. The sequence goes on along the minus strand of JAATEU010000060.1, from coordinate 1,322 downwards.
ATCCGGGGAATAAGCCTGTTTTCCCATTGGCTCAATTATAAAATATTTGGAGATTTTATCTAAAAATTCATTGATCCCATATCCGTTTAAATCTTTCACTACCCTGTTATAAGGCATAATCATCAGCTGATCTTCCGGAAAGAAAACGGAAAGAAAATAATTAAATTCCTCCGTACCATCAAAACCGGGATTCGACTTCCTTCGCTTTAATCCTACTTTTACTGCGGAAGCGGCCCTGTGATGGCCATCGGCTATGTAAATACTGTCAATACCCGTAAATGCATTCCTAATCCCTATAATTTTATCTTCTTCTTTGATTGCCCACACATTATGGGTGATTCCGTCCGGTGAGGTAAAACCATACAAAACTTCGCCCTGCTTCACTTCATCAATTATTTTATTGATTGTTTCATGGGAACGGTACGCTAAGAAAATAGGACCGGTCTGGGCATCACAGATATCCACATGGCGGATTCTGTCCTGTTCTTTATCCTCCCTTGTATTTTCATGCTTCTTAATTACATTATACAGATAATCATCAATTGAGGCACAGGCCGCCAGACCTGTCTGGGATCTGCCGTTCATGATTAGCTCATAAACATAATAACACTCCTTTGCTTCCCTGATTAAAATACCATCAGAAATCATATTCCTCAACAATTCCCCAGCCCTGGCATATACTCTGTCATCATAAGTATCCACACTGTCATCAAACTGAGTCTCAGCCCGGTCAATGCGAAGAAAAGAGAAAGGCTCCTTAGCAATTTCTCCCTTAGCCTCTTCCCTGTTATATACGTCATAAGGCAATGCGGCAACCCTGGCTGCCGCCTCCTTATTGGGTCTGATACACTGAAACGGTTTCACGTCTGCCATTAAGTAAATCCTCCCTAACTGCTATATTCACTTGAAAGCCCAATGATACTTTCCGGGTGACAATCCTCTATATACCCATTATAATCCATATGCCTTAAAATGCAAGTATTTCATCATCTGTAACTACGGCAAACGCAGGAAGATTTTGCAAAAGTTCCCGGCAGTTTCCCGGTGTAGTCAACCGTGTTTTCATTGGAAGGGTTCCTCGTATAATAAGTTTGTAAAGAAAAATCCTCTTTAGTAAAACTTATGTTAATTGTATCCGTAACCTATTGATATCTCATTTTAATTATGATATTTATAATTATAGAAATTAATTTCAAATTTTTGGAATAGGAAGAATTGCGGCTTTATTCTATTGGATTGAAAGAGGGGGGGGACGTTCACTATTTGGAAATGATACTAAGCAGAATGGAACAATGAAATTTGAGAGCCCGCAAAAAACGGGC
>JAATEU010000471.1 GCA_015655565.1 Clostridiales bacterium | reverse complement strand
ATATAAGAAGCATATTCATGTGACCGTTCATGGGTTATTTCCCCGCCCTGCAGGATATCCTCTTTTTCCTTTTCCCAGCCTTTAACCTGGCTGATGCAGCGCCTTGGATATTCATCCAGAGGAATATTAAATTTATCAATCAGCTCCGGATTATTTGCCTTTATAAAAAATGGATTATATTCTGCGTTGTGCTCACTGGATTCCGTACAATAATAACCCAGATGCTTAATATATTCATATCTTACCATATCATTGTGCTTTTCTTCTTTATTTTTTTTAGCTGCCCTTGCTTTAATCTCCGGATATAAATCCTTCCCGTCCTTATCAAATAGTTCTAAAAGCCAGGCCATATGATTGATACCGGCAATCAGTTCCCTTCTTCCCTCAATCTTCTCTTCCATATCCAGATTCTTTAGAAGATTTTCAGAACATACCTGTACACTGTGGCATAAACCTACGGTCCGGATACTGGTATATCTTTGCATATATCCTGATAATATTGCCATGGGATTGGTATAATTTAAGAAAAGTGCATTGGGGCAAACCTTTTCCATGTCCCTGGCAAACCCTTCCATAACGGGAATTGTTCTTAATCCCCTCATAATTCCTCCAATACCTAAGGTATCGGCAATCGTTTGTCTTAAATTATATTTTTTAGGTATTTCAAAATCAATGATGGTACCGGGATTATAAAAGCCTACCTGAATTGCATTCACTACAAAATCAGCATCCCTGAGCGCTTCTTTTCTATTTTCTGTTCCAAGATAGGAATAAACGGAAGCTTTTGACTCATTTACATTTTTGTTAATTGCCTTTAAAATAATCTCCGATTCTTCAAGACGATTTTTATCGATATCGTATAACGCTATTTCAGCATCCTTAAGTACGGGAGTACACATACAGTCTCCAAGAACATTCCTTGCAAATACGGTACTGCCGGCTCCCATAAAAGCTATTTTTACCATAAATAATTCCTCCTTATATATTCAAAGTACTCTCACCGCCCATTTATTCAGCATATGAAATATCCTTTCATATCTTAAATTAGTTAGGTAATTGCGAAACAAGATTATTGTATTTATATACTATGCAATTAATACAATTTCAGAGCTGAATCTTGCCCTAAAGGCAACTGAAGCTATGAAATTTGTATTAATTGTATGGTATATTCAGAAAACTATATAGTTTCGCAATTACCTACTTAAATTAGTATCCGAAAGTACTAAGGGATGTATTGAACCTTGTTTTATTATAGTATATAATTAATTTAAAGTCATTTTATAATGTTTCAAATTCTTGTCATTATGTTGCATAATAAGAGGTAATTATGAAATCCTATATAACAAAAATACAGGAATATCAATATAGTAATCCCATTACTTTATTTTATTGCGGTCATGAAAAATGTAACCCGGACCATTCTTTTGGTCCTGCAATACGTCCCCACTATTTAATTCATTATATTTTAAAGGGAAAGGGGGTTTATTATGAAAAGGGAAATGTACACACCCTGAAAGAAGGCAACGGATTTTTAATTACTCCCGGACAAACCACTACCTATACGGCGGACCCTGACGATCCCTGGGAATACTGCTGGATTGGTTTTGACGGTTATGAGACCAAAACCATCTTAAAAAACTGCGGACTGACTGAGCATGCATTGACCTTCGAGGCAAATAATGCCGCACTGGGAAACTGCCTGCTGGAACTTAATGAAGTTTTTCACAATCAAAACGGCAATGAATATACTTACCTTAGTTATCTTTATCAATGCTTTTCCTATATGATGCAGAATATAGGTCTAAAGCCGCAGCAATATACGGAGGCCTATTTGAAGAAGGCCATTGAATACCTGCATCAAAACTATTCCTATAATATTAAAATCAACGACGTTGCAAAATATATCGGAATAGACCGGACTTATTTGTATAAACTATTTAAACAGAATAAAAAAGTATCTCCGCAGCAATACCTGATTACTTACCGCCTTCAGGTGGCCTGCCAGTTATTGAAGGAGTCTGAACTTACCATATTGGAAATAGCATATTCCTGCGGTTTTAAAGATGCACCCTCTTTTAACAAACATTTCAGGAAGCAATGTAATATTACCCCGACGGCATACCGTAAAAGTTAAAAGATTTATTACGGATAACGGTTTAATTATTTAACAAAATACCACAAACGGTATATAATAACATAAATAATAATTTAATATTTAAAATTATATTAAATTTCCAATTGAGAAAGGACGCGCAAATGGACCGGGTATTAATGAAACAAATGCAAAAATTAAATAAACAGGAAAATAATATTTTAAACAAAAAAGAGAATCCAATAATAAAAGACAAAATAACACCCGTTGTGGATAAAATTGAGGAAAAAATCCCGAAAAAAATGAAAACCACCTTACAAACAGCTTTTTACAAGGGTTTTCGGTTAATTTTCGAAAAAGGAAATACTTATATTGAGAAAACTTATAACAAGGATAATAAACAGCTTGCATTTGACATAAGCAATTACGCCATAGGTAGAAAATTAAGTAACAAATCAATTCGAAGGCTTGATAAACCCTCGAATTATTCTAATGTTCTTAATACATCCTTTTCCGTATTAGAAGGCGGCCTGTTAGGTATATTGGGGATTGGATTACCTGATATCCCCTTATTTTTGTCACTTATCATAAAGACAATTAATGAGATCGCCTTAAGCTATGGTTTTGACTATAATACCACAGAAGAAAAGGCTTATATACTCCTCCTGATCCGTGGAGCCCTGTCAAAAGCTGACCAGCAAAAAAAAGTGAATAGTGAGATTGACAAACTGGCATACAATATTGATCACCAGATAACCAGTGATATTAATCTGGAAGAACATATGAAATCGACGTCTGATGTTTTATCGGAAACCTTGTTAACCGCCAAATTTATTCAGGGTATTCCCATAGTAGGTGCCGTAAGCAGTGTAGTTAATTTTAATATTATTCAAAAAATCAGCCGGTATAGCAAAATAAAATACAAAAAGAGATATTTATTAAAAAAAATAGATAATCAAAAATAAAACTTAAATCAATTAATAAATAGAACTGCCGAAATAGCACTCGGGTATTTACATTCCCTATTCCTGTTCCGGCAGTTCCTCTGCTGCAAAGAATTTAATGTAAAAGACTATCCCCCAAAATTAAATCCTCATTTTTTCAATTATCCTTATGTATCCTCCAATCTCATCTTCTCCAAGAGTTGTGCCATCTCCGGAGAAAGGTTGTCCATAAGGCTGTTTCTCGTTTTATCCTTTTTCTTCTCATAGGTCTCTTTTATATCTTTATCGGCTGTTTCAATTTCTCTTTTTAATTCTCTGGCAGACATTCTCGCTGCTCCTTTGGCTAATATTATCATCTGTTCTAAGTTGTCCGAGGTGGCAACCCGGATCTGATAGTCCTTAGCCATCTGCCAGGATACCGCTTCAATGAATTGGTCGGCACTTTGGGCTTCTTTTGTATAGACAATATCGATGTTGTGGTAATGGATTACACTTCCAGGATTTCCCCTGGTCTTATGCCCGTCAAACACCAGTATAATCTCATTTTTACGAAAACCCTGATAATTACACAGAATGTCGGCAAGTCTTATTCTTGCCGATTCTAAGTTATCCTCAGAGAGTTCCCGTAACTCCGGCCATGCAAATATGATATTGTAGCCATCAACCAGCAGAAATTCCTGTGTCAAGATCAGACCATCCTCTGTCTTACAATTTCATAGGATAAGATACCCATAGCTACGGAAGCATTTAAGGAATCAATATTACCGAACATGGGAATCTTTGCAGAATAATCACATTTTTCCTTAATTAACCTTCCGACTCCTTCCCCTTCGCTTCCAATCACCAGTCCAATGGGACCACGCAGATTCAGCTTGTACATGGATTCCCCCTCCATACCGGCACAGACAAACCAAAGTCCTTTCTCCTTCAGTTCTTCCATAGTAACTGCCAGATTCGTCACCTT
>JAATEU010000614.1 GCA_015655565.1 Clostridiales bacterium | reverse complement strand
TTTACCGGGATCTTATTCTTTGGTTTAATGCTGACAAAAAAAGGCCCCAGGGTTTTGGAGTATAATGCCAGATTTGGTGATCCGGAGGCCCAGGTTGTACTTCCCCGCATGAAAAATGATATTGTTGAAGTATTTGAAGCCTGTATTGACGGCAAACTAAAAGATATTAAACTGGAATTTGAAGATAATGCTGCGGTCTGTGTAATATTGGCTTCAGCAGGTTATCCCGAACATTATGAAAAAGGTTTTATCATAAAAGGTTTTGATAAGTTTAACAAAAGGGAAGGGTATTATGCCTTCCATGCCGGCACCAAAAGAACGGAAGAAGATATTGTTACCAATGGCGGACGTGTCCTGGGAATTACAGCAACCGGTAAGGATTTAAAAGAAGCCAGGAAACATGCATACTCCGCAGCAGAATGGATTGCTTTTGAGAATAAATATATGAGAAACGATATCGGTAAGGCCATTGATGAAGCATAAAGGAGGGTTGCCATTGTACCGCTTTCTGCTTTTATTAATATTGGGGTAGTGTTATGCCGCAAGCTGATTGATGATGATAATTTTACTGCAAGCCGTGCACTTATAACCGTAAAAGAGCGTTACCAGCCATGAATGCCGGGAACCCCCTGAAACTATATGGCACGCTTTAAGTGCAGGTAAGTGCAGGGCAAACAAAGGAAGATTCTGTAAAAATTCCCGTGAACTTTTACAGAATCTTCTTTTCTGCGTTTGTCCCGGTGTTAAGTATAACCAAAAGAAAATTTTAAGAGGAAAACAGTTATCTTCACCTCACTGGAGGATTCCGGGACACCTCTTTATTTTCTGATTGCTGGTTTTACGGACCTGATACTCCGGGTTTTATGCTGCATTTTGTCTGTTTACTTTGGTTTTGCCGGTATCTGGCTGTCATGGCTCAATGGCTGGACGATATTTCCGGATAAAATGACATATATTATGAAAATGTCACAAAAGTGCCATATGTATTATGTAATATTATGCAATAATGCAAATAATTTCATATTCCATGGAAATGCCATGTAATTCAGTGTGATAAATGCAGGGTATTATATAACATGCTGATTAACATAAGATGTCTGCCTGTACAGGGGTCGTTGGTTAAATCTGGTTTACGTATGCACTTTAGGAGGAAACAGGGAATGAAAAAATGTACCTTACATAAATGGATTGTCATAATACTATGCCTGGCATTTATATGCTTTCAGGGAATTATATTGAAATCATGGAAGGCCGTTGCCGCAACAACTGGTACTATCACTGCAACAAGCTTAAATGTACGTTCAGGACCTGGGACAAGTTACGATAAGGTTCAGGTGAACGGCAGTAATGCTTATCTTAAAAAAGGTGACAAAATATCAATTATAAGTGAAAAAAGCGGATGGTATAAAATATCCTTTACCTTTAGCGGGAAAAAAGCGGAAGGCTATGTCATGGATGACTATGTTAAAGTATCAAGCAGTGCGGCCACGACGCCTACTCCAAAGCCCACGGCTGTTCCCACCCCTACGGTTGCGCCGTCTCAGGTTAATATAAAAACTGCTGATTTTAAAGTAGCGGGCAGTATTACCGCAACCAATTTAAATGTACGTAAAAAGCCAACTACTGCAAGTACGAAACTTGCCTCAATCGTGAAGAATCAGAAGGTAACCGTATTAAATGAAGTGATATCAGGAACGGAAAAGTGGTACCGGATATCATTTAAGGCAAACAATACAACAAAAACCGGTTATGTACTAAGTAATTATGTTAAATTAACTCTATCCTCAAGTGTGAAAGCCAGCGTTAACAGTAAAACAAAAGTTAAGTTAAGGACCGGTGGGGGAGACAGTTATAAATATCTGACCAATGCCAAAGGAAGCACCATATCCCTAAGTAATAAGAAAGCGGTAACAATAACGAAGGAAGTAACGGATTCGAAAGGTAAAAAATGGTTTAAGGTTTCCTTTACGGTAAGCAGTGTAAAATACAGCGGATATATCTTAGCCAGTCAGATATTAATCAAATCAACAGCTTCAGTAACTCCCACACCAACCGTAACTCCAAAACCAACCGCAAGTCCTACACCCACGCCAAAAGCAACAGCTACCCCGACACCTACTCCGGTAATCAGTCCGTCAGCCAGTATTACTCCTGTCCCCACCTCCTCCGGTGCCCTGTCGGATGAAGAGTTTGAACTGAAATTGGACGAGGAAGGCTTCCCTGACAGCTATAAACCTTATTTACGGGAATTACATCAGCTGTATCCGACCTGGGTGTTCGAAGCATATCAGACGGGACTGGATTGGGATACGGTCATACAGAAAGAAAGTGCACTTGGTATTAACTTAATATCCAATGGGAAAGGTGTTGAATGGAAATCATTGGAAACAGGGGCTTATAATTGGTCCACAGACAGTTTTATCCCCTTTGATGGTTCCACCTGGGTAACCCCATCAAAAGAAGCTCTTGAATATTATATGGATCCAAGGAACTTTTTAAATGATAAAGGAATTTTCCAGTTTGAACTCCTTATTTACAAAAGCGAATACCAGAATGTAACCGGTGTTGAAGGAATTCTTTACAATACCCCATTACACAACACTACTTATACCTGTCAGGATGATTCCGGGAAGGATGTGGAATACACTTATTCTGAAACCTTTATTAAGGCGGCGGAATATTCCGGTGTCAGTCCCTACCATCTGGCCAGCAGGTCGAAGCAGGAGGTTGTTACAGGAACCACTTCCCTAAGTTCCAGTGTTACCGGTCTGGTATCCGGTCTGGAAGGGTTATATAACTTCTACAATATAGGTGCATATAATAGTACGGTTGCCGGAGGTGCAGTAGCAAATGGTTTAAAATATGCGAAGAACGGAACAACGAACCAGTCCTTAAATGGATTATACTTAATTCCCTGGGACAACCCTTATGCTTCCATTGTAGGAGGTGCCTATATAATTGGAAGCAATTATATAAACAGGGGTCAGGATACCACATACCTGCAGAAATTTAATGTAACCCCGACTTCCACCTACTCCCATCAATATATGGCAAATATAGAAGCGCCCAATGCAGAAGCAAAAAAAACCTTTGCTGCATATAGTGGAATGACAGATATTCCTATCGCATTTGCCATACCGGTTTACGATAACATGCCAGGTGCTGCTTCGCCGGTACCGGAAACGGCATATAATCCGAATAATTGGCTGAAAACTTTAAAAGTGGATGGTTATAGCCTGACACCAACCTTTGATTTAAAAAAAGATCAAACCTATTCTTTAATTGTTAATGAAAATGCTAAGACTATTAATGTTTCTGCCACCGCAGTCAGCAAGAAGGCCGGCGTGTCAGGAACAGGAAAAATTTCTCTTAAGGAAGGAAATAATGAGGTTATTATTACTGTCACCGCAGAGAAGGGTGATATTAGGGAATATCTGATTAATGTAGTAAGAGAGAGTATTGCCCGGTAAACCTGGAATGTAATATATTGGAACCTGATCCAAAACTCTGTTAACAAACACTTATGATAAAGCTGATTTCATGCAGGTGTGTAAAACAAGTTTTTGGCAGGTTCCTTTTGCTATAGAAATACGATACGGGTATCAAAAGAAACTCAATGGAAAATACTTAAAATGAAGGAGAATTACATGAAAATCCGAAAAAAAATCTATACGGTACTGAAAATATTTCCCTTATTAACGGCATTGTTCCTGATGCCTTATTCCTTATGCCAGGCTGCCAGTGCAACCATAACCTTAAGTGCGGATACCGAAACGGTTGCTGTTGGTGATGAAGTTACTGTAAGCATCAGACTTTCTTCCGAGGCTATGTTAGGAGATTTTACCGCATATATAACATATAATGCTGATATACTGGAATTTAAAAAGAATGCTTCTTTTATTGCCGGTGGTGAAGGATTATTAAAGTTAACAGATACGAATTCAGTAAATAAAGAAAAATCCAGAAAGTATATTATGAAATTTACTGCAAAAGCCATAGGCTCCAGTGAAATTGCAATAAAAGACAGAGCTGAACTTTATGATTATGAGGCCGGGCTTGCCATGTCCGTATCCAGTAACCGGATAGAGCTTAGTGTATCGGCCACAGAAACAGCATCCGATAATGCCAATCTTAAAAGTTTAAAGATCAGTCCGGGGACCTTGTCACCGGAGTTTGACAAAAATACTACCGAATATACTGCTGATTTAAACTATGATGAAGAGAAACTCATTGTCAGTGCCCAGCCGGAAGATGAAAATGCAGATGTAACCATTGAAGGCAATGAATCGCTTTCGGTAGGCGCCAATAAAATTATTGTTAAAGTAAAGGCAGAATCGGGAGATATAAAGCAGTATATCGTGGAAGCGGTTCGTAAGCAGAATGAAAATAATGAAACGGATGAAATAAATGATAAAGAGGAAGCCAATAATAACAATGAATCGGAAACCGCAGAATATAATAGTATTGAAAATAATGTAACGAGTATAGGAAAACTGCAGATTATAAAAGCAGGAGAAGAGCTCTATATTCAAAATGGTTTCCGGTACCGGATAACAGAACCGGAGGAAGATGCTGCCATTCCGGACGGATATGTTAAAACCTCAATTATATTAAATGATATCACAGTAACTGCTTTCACCCTGGAAAATGATTTAGAGAATGATTTCCTGTTGCTTTATGCCGTGAATGAAGACGGGGATACAGGCTTTTACCAATATGACAGGAAAGAAGCTACCATACAGCGCTATACAAATGACCGGGATGGAAGTAAAGTAGTAATGACGGGTGAACTGTTGCAATCGGAGGAATATAAAGCCAAATTAACCACTATGGGAATTGTAATGGCAATCTTAGGTTCAATAAGCATAATTATGTCAGTTGCACTGATTCGGATCTATCTGAAGAAAAGGGATAATAACCAGGATTAGTTGCAACATGATTTTACCGGTTTTTTTTACCGGATTTACAAATTACGTTTTAACTTGACAATAAAATTTAATCTGTTATACTATGAATATAACAAATATAACGAACACTTAGGAGGTGGATGATTTGATAGTAACTATAGATTTTAACAGTGATGAAGCTTTCTATATCCAGCTTTGCAATCAAATCATTTTCGGCATCGCTATTGCAGAATTCAGGGAAGGAGATAATCTGCCTTCGGTTCGGGAATTAGCGGAAGATATTGGAATTAACATGCATACAGTAAACAAAGCGTATACTATTTTGAAGCAGGAAGGCTATGTAAAGCTGGATCGCAGAAAAGGTACCGTAATTGCGGTTAACGCAGATAAATACAAAGCAATAGGGGAATTAACGAATGAAATGAAAGTGGTATTAGCAAAAGCGGTCTGCAAGAATATAAGTTGTGAAGAAGTTCATGAAATAGTGGATAAAATATTTTGTGATTTTTCCAAATAGAATAGATAGTAACGGAGAACAGATTGGAGAGGAGGTAGTTACTATGTTATGTGATAAATGTAAAAAAAATGAGGCAAAGATATATTATACGGAAATTATTAACGGAGAAAAGAAGGAACAGCATTTATGCGAGGAATGTGCAACAGAATATACTTCTTTTAAAATGGGAACACCTTTTATAAATCAGGAATTAACCTTGGGCAGCTTGTTGTCTACGATTTTAGGCAATTATTATAATAATAGCTCACAGGGTGCGGAGCCCCCGGAAAAAGAGCTTCATTGTGACGGATGCGGCATGACGTTTTCCGAATTTATGCGTGAGGGAAGGTTTGGTTGCGCTAAGTGTTATGACAGCTTCGAAAAAGTTTTGGAAAAAAGCATAAAGAATATCCAGGGTTCCGATACCCATACCGGTAAAAAGCCCAAGGGATTTGAGACAGGAACACAGAAGCTGGTAAAAGAGTTATCCGATTTGGATAAATTATCCATACAGTTGCAGGATGCAATCGAAAAGGAAGAATTTGAAGAAGCTGCAAAATTAAGGGATCGGATACGCCAGATAAAAAAGGAGGAGATAAACAATGCTTAAATGGTATAAAGAAACCGGAAAAAATAATGATGTTGTTATCTCCAGCAGGATAAGACTTGCCCGTAACTTAAAAAGCTATCCTTTTTCTGCAAAGCTGTCTGAAAATCAGGCAGCTGAATTGGTACAGAAAGTAAAAGAAGCAGGTACAATATTAGAAGCCCAGTCCGCTAATAAATTTTACAGCTGTAATGTGAATATGCTTTCCGATAATGAGAAAACAGCTATGGTTGAGCGGCACATCATAAGCCCCTTATTAATAGCAAAGGAGCAAAGTACCGGATTAATATTATCGGATGACGAAAGAATTAATATTATGATAAATGAGGAAGACCATTTAAGAATTCAATCCATCACAGGTGGGATGAATATTGAAGAAGCCTTTCAGACCGCCAATAAGATAGATGATATTACCAATGAAATCTTTGATTTCGCATTTCATGAAAAATACGGGTTTCTTACCTCATGTCCTACCAATGTGGGCACAGGCCTGCGTGGATCTTATCTGATGTTTTTACCGGCCTTGAACGCAGCAGGTAAAATAATTAAGTTAGCGGAAGAACTGGGGCAATACGGCATTGCCCTGAGGGGGACTTATGGAGAGGCATCAAAAAGTGTTGGAAGCCTTTTTCAGATATCAAACCAGAAAACCTTAGGAAGTACGGAAAAGGAGATCATGGAAGGGCTGGATCGCATTGTGGAGCAGGTAATGAAGCAGGAGCGGAGGCAAAGGGAATATATCCTTACCAACAGTTATGATGAATTTGAAGATAAAGTATACCGTTCTTACGGGGTCTTAAAATACGCAAAACAGCTTTCTTCCGGTGATGCAATGACCCTGCTGGCACAATTAAAGCTGGGAATTGATATGGACCTGGTTCATTTAGGTGAGAATTATAATATTCATGAGTTAATGATGGAGATCCAGCCCGCTAATTTACAATGCCAATTGGATAAAAATATAGGAAGCATGCAAAGGGATAAGTACAGGGCAGATTATATCCGTAATAAATTGCCGGAACTTGTGTAATGGCAAATTGATAAGCAGCCTTTGAATAGGTTACAGAAGGCCCGCAAAGCGGATTGCGGATATCCGCTTTGACAACAGATGAATAAAGGCGGAAGTTTTACGATAGCGGAAACTTCCGGAAAAGTCAGAACAGGAGGTTACTATGAACGATAAATACACAGAGAATGCGAGGGCAGCCATAACCTATGCAACGGAGGTTGCATATAAGTTATCCCATAATTATGTAGGGACGGAGCACCTGCTTATCGGCCTGTTGGAAGCGGACGGCATTGCTTCCAAGGTATTGGAGAAAAACGGGGTAGATGTGAATAAAGTCATCGAATTAGTGAATCAGCTGATTGCACCCAATAGTACAGTGGAAACAATTGAGGTTGACGGCTTTACGCCCAGGGCAAAGCGGATTTTGGACCAGAGCTTTAAAGAAGCGGTCCGCTTAAAGGCTCAGCTGGTTGGAACGGAGCATGTACTGATTGCCCTGATTAAAGAATCGGATTGTATTGCGGTGAGATTATTAAATACTTTAGGTATTAATGTTCAAAAACTCTACGTTGATATATTAACGGCAGTGGGTGCTGATATGAATACCGCTAAAAATGAATATGCAGTCAGTAAAGGTAAAGCAAGGGCAAAATCAGGCACTCCTACCCTGGATCAATACAGCAGGGACTTAACGGAGTATGCCAGGGAAGGTAAATTAGATCCGGTGATAGGAAGGGAAAACGAAATTCAGCGTGTTATTCAGATTTTAAGCAGAAGAACCAAAAACAATCCTTGCTTAGTCGGGGAACCGGGAGTCGGTAAAACCGCTATTGCAGAGGGTCTTGCAAGAAAAATTGTGGAGGGTAATATTCCGGAAATCATAAAAGACAAAAGGGTAATGACCCTTGATTTGTCCGGTATGGTTGCAGGTTCAAAATATAGAGGCGAGTTTGAAGAAAGAATTAAGAAGGTAATCAGTGAGGTTATGAATGATGGCAATGTACTTCTTTTTATTGATGAAATCCATACCATCATAGGTGCCGGCGGGGCGGAGGGAGCTATTGACGCCTCTAATATTTTAAAACCTTCCCTGGCAAGAGGTGAATTACAATTAATCGGGGCTACCACAAGGGAAGAATACCGAAAATACATTGAAAAAGATGCGGCCTTGGAGCGCAGGTTCCAGCCGGTAGTTGTGGAGGAACCCTCGGAGGAGGAGGCAATCCTGATATTAAGGGGCTTAAGGGACAGCTATGAAGCACATCATAAGGTAAAAATAACGGATGATGCCCTGGAAGCAGCCGTAAAAATGTCAAGCAGATATATTAACGACCGTTATCTGCCGGATAAAGCAATCGATTTAATGGATGAGGCAGCCTCCAAGGTCCGTTTAAGTACCTTTATCACATCACCGGAAGTAAAAGAGCTGGAAGCAGAAATTACACACTTGGAAGAAGAAAAGGAATTTGCCATAAAAAATGAAGAATATGAAAAAGCAGGAGAGATTAAAAAGCAGCAGGAAGAGATAAACAGCCGGCTGAATGCGTTACAGGTCCGGACAGAAAAAGAAAGACAGGATACGAAGCTGATTGTCGGTGAAAATGAAATTGCTGATATCATTTCCAGTTGGACCAAAATACCTGTTAAAAAATTAGCCGAGGAAGAGTCGGAACGCTTAAGAAATTTGGAAAATATACTTCATGAACGGGTAATTGGACAGGAGGATGCGGTTACAGCCGTATTAAAGGCAATCCGCAGAGGCCGTGTAGGGTTAAAAGATCCAAACAGGCCGATTGGTTCTTTCCTTTTCCTTGGCCCAACCGGTGTCGGTAAAACAGAGCTTTCCAAAGCCCTGGCAGAAGCTATGTTTGGCAGCGAAAATTCCATGATCCGGGTTGATATGTCGGAATATATGGAGAAACACAGCATTTCCAAACTAATCGGTTCACCGCCGGGATATGTAGGCTATGATGAAGGCGGTCAGTTAAGTGAGAAAGTAAGACAGAATCCTTACTCCGTTATTTTATTTGATGAAGTAGAAAAGGCACACCCTGATGTATTTAATATACTTCTCCAGGTTTTGGACGACGGACATATAACTGATGCCCAGGGCAGGAGGGTCAGCTTTAAAAATACCATTATTATTATGACCTCCAATGCCGGTGCCCAGAACATTATAGCTCCGAAACGTTTAGGCTTTTCCTCCGTAACCGATGATAAAGAAGATTATAAAAAGATGAAGGATGGTGTAATGGAAGAGGTAAAACGAATCTTTAAACCGGAATTCATAAACCGGATTGATGAAATGATAGTGTTCCATTCTTTATCAAAAGAAAATATTAAGAGTATTGTCGGTATTATGTTAAAATCAATTGCAAAAAGATCAAAACAACAGATGAACATCATTCTGGAAACAAATGAGGAAGTAATTGATCACATTGTTGAAATCGGTTTTGATCAGAATTATGGTGCAAGACCGCTTCGCAGGGCAATACAGACCAATATTGAGGATAAACTGGCAGAAGGAATTCTAGACGGTAACCTTCATAACGGGGATACCGCGTTAGTACAACTTTTCGACAAAGAAATTAAAATTTCCAAAAAATAATTCAAATCTTGTGCATATATTAGTAGAAATTGTCGTGTAAATATTATATAATAGAGTTAGCTTTAAAAGCTCTGATATAACATGTTCCATTTAATAGTGCCTGGAATAAGATGATGAATCGAAAGAAGTATTTAACGAAATTAGGAGGATTTAAAATGTCAGTAATCGATGAATTAATACGAGAAGAGAGCAATGGGACAATCAGTTTTGGCAATTACGAATTAACGGTTAAATCAAAAGTAAATGATTTTGAGCATAACGGAGATTTATATAAAGTTAAAACATTCAAAGAAATTACGAAATTAGAGAGAAATGGAATGATTGTATATGAATCTGTTCCGGGAACTGCTGTAGAAAATTTAGATATAACTGAAAAAGAAATCAGATTTACTGTTGAGGGACCTGAAGATGCACAGATTACATTAGAACTTGAAGCAGAGAAAGAATATAAAATTTATATCGATGATACAAATGTAGGAAAGATGAAAACTAATTTAGGCGGTAAACTTATGTTTAGTGTAGAATTAGGCGATACTAATAAATCTGTAATACGGGTAGTTAAGCTACAATAGTATTCCTATGGTTTGTTTTTAATAATTGGAACTGTTTTAGGAGCGTAATCCCTAAAACAGTTCTTTTCGGATTAAAGGAGGAGGAAACTATGGCAAAAAGCAGAGCGGTTTTCTTCTGCAAGGAATGCGGTTTTGAAGCATCCAAGTGGATGGGGCAATGTCCGGGCTGTAAGCAATGGGATACATTTACCGAAGAACCTGTAGTAAAGAAAAAGGCCGTAAGCCATAATGGCTTAACGAATACGGAACCGGAACTTTTGTCTAAGGTAACTACGGTAGAAGATCAAAGGATACTGACTGGAATTGACGAGTTTGACCGGGTCCTAGGCGGTGGAATAGTAATTGGTTCCCTGGTATTAGTAGGCGGAGATCCTGGTATAGGAAAATCTACCCTATTACTTCAGATGTGCAGGGAATTATCCGATAAACACATTAAGATATTGTACATATCAGGAGAGGAATCTTTAAAGCAGATAAAGATGCGTGCCGACAGGCTTGGAACCTTTCAGGGAGAATTATTATTATTAAGTGAAACCAATTTAGACAGTATTGAAGATACCATACGTAAGTTAATGCCTCAGATTGTAATTATTGATTCCATACAGACCATGTATAAGGAGGATATCGGTGCAGCACCTGGCAGTGTAAGTCAGGTAAGGGAGACGACAGGCATTTTAATGCATTT
>JAATEU010000008.1 GCA_015655565.1 Clostridiales bacterium | reverse complement strand
TACAAATAATAAAAATAATACCGCAACCAGAACACAGGTCGCAGTAGCAATCCCCTTTAAATAAGCCTGCTTATTTATAATCTCCTCTTTTTGGTAATTGAGGGCATCTTTTTCACATTCAAGGTATTTCATATCGTTCTTAACGGTATTACTGTAAGCCTCATTATTTTTCATTTTATTTAATTCCTGGGGTAAGACATCTTCATATTGGGCAATGTGTTTAAACTGGACGTCGGTTATCTTCTTTGATTTATTCTGGTACTTTGTCCGCTCCCTGGTAAAGGTAACGATTTTTCTTGCCGCATCGTTTAAGAAATCCCTTGCCTCAGGAGGAATTTGTTCCAGCTTCTGGATATCGGTCAAATAAGAGGTTACTGCCTGATATTCCACCTTCATCTCCTCCAGCCTCTTTATGCTTTCAAGGATTTGCTCGCAGTTATCAACTATAAAATTTCTCCGGTCTGTCGGTGAATCATAATGAATCGGCTTGTCCTCCATCTTTTCCTCCGGGTTTTCCTCTGATATTTCTTCCGGTATCTGATTGTCTGTTATATTCTCCTGTGTATTATTCTGTTTCCATTGCCTATTATATTTTTTATTTTTTCCGGCGGAAAATAGTTTTTTTATGATTTCCATTCTTTTATGTTCCTCTCTGGCTTACGGATTTTCCCTGCGTAATTCCTGTTTCCATTGATTGATTAAATCACCTGCAATCTGGTAGAACTGAACAATCCTGCCGGAATCCTTACACTCCAAAAGATGACCTATTACCTCATAATCCGCCGATGCCTCAGCTTCCTCATAGCACGACTCCAATTCACTCTGAAGCTGCTCCTGTAATTCCTGATCAACCCCATAATTTAAAAATTCCCTCCTTAACTTCTCCTCCTGCCTGCTTATAATCAGGGTGTACAGGTACTGTTTTAAGGATTCTATATTATGGTTCCGCTCATATGCTTCCCGAAAGCCATCTGCCGCCGCGGTTATACCAATGGTATTAAGCTGTGCCAAAGCCAGATTATGTATCAGGTTGCCATATTGGATACTGTCCAAGCCAACCGCCTCCTGACTGTTTAATATATTCTCATATTCCATTGCCGCTTCGGTAAACTGTCTGTATTTTAAATAATTATCTGCTTTTTTCTTCTTTTTTTCAAAAGGCGTTAATTTACCCAATTCATCCATGGTATTTAAAAGCTGCTTCATCTCAGTTTCAGAATAATAATCAGCACTGCATAAAAGACATACAATAATATCCTTTAACCCGGCCTCCATAGCTATCAGCTCCTGCAGCTTTTCAGCCCTCTCAGCTAAATCCAATTCCTCTTTCATCCAGACTGCCAAAGCATTCCCAAACAAATCCCCGCTCATAGCATCAATATTATTATAAATGTAATAACATAACTCTTCTATAGAATAAACATAAGTATCCGTCATTTTAAAATAAAAAGGTCTGTCCGCCTGTTTACCGTTACAAATAATAAATTTCCCCATTTTATAATCTCCTTATATTAATAAAGCATACTCTTGAATACCATAGCCTGCTTTATAGATATTTTAGATGCCGCTCAATAAATTCCAAACATACCTATGTTATCACAAAAATGTTCCCTTCCTTACACTCAGCATCTAAAATATCGTCAACCACTTAGTTAACCACTTAGTCAATCCCTTCAACCCGTAACATAATCCCGTCTAATAAGAAATTTCCTTTTCCCAAATCCGGTTGGAAGACGGATAAAAATCCCCAAACCCTTTGTCTTTTACAGTAATAACCGCAACGGTTTTATCAATAAATCTTATTCTTACTTCGACTCTGGTTGTTATGCCAGGGCGGTTGGACAACCCCTCCAGGGGTATGCTGTATGAAAGTGTTCCATGCTTTATCAGATCTTTCCTGTGGATCTAACCTTCCCGTGTGTCCTCCAGGATGATATCCAGCTTTCCGTTTACTTCATGCCAGGGTGTAGCCGCTTTCGCCAATACCGCCTCCGCCGGTTTTGCATCGTAATAACCGGATATGAAAAAGGTGCTGGTAATCATTTCACTGCCAAGAAATAAAAAATTCTCCAGTTTCGATTCTCCCGCAAGGTCTTTCGCAGCATAGCATGCCCCTTTGGCATAAAGATTCCGGCCTTTAAAAACCCTTCTGCCTATGCACAGTTCCTTTAAAACATGATCGGCCCAATTACCTTCAAAACCTTTGCCGGTAATATAAAGAGTAGAAACAATCTGTTTATGAAGCACACTTTTTGCCAGATTGTAAAATACATATTCTAATTTTTCACTTTCCGTAATTTCCTCAAAATCATGATAACTTAAAGTTTCAGTAAGATCCTTTTCTATGATGCCGACGATATAGGGATGTGACTTACGGTTAATGGTTATCTGCTGATAGGTTAAGCCCTGCTCATCAAAATCAAATAAACCTACGTCATTCAGCCATAATTCCTCGCTTTGACTCAGGGCATAATACTGATAGCTTTGAAAGTGGCTTTGAACGCATGCACGGTCTTTCCCTATTCCCATATTATCCAAAGCTTTATATACACCTTCCCTTAAACTTTCACTCCGTTCTTTTAAGGTAACTACAATTTTCAGTATACTGTTGGAAGGATAATATACTTTTAAAAGCTGAAGGCATTTACGCAAATACTTTTCCAATAAGGTTACAGGAGGGAAGGAAACTCCGAATATATCCGTTTCCTGATTATTCATTACCTTCAATAATAATTCGTCTACCAACACTCCGGTTCCTGCTTCCTTACAGGCATAGGCCTCATCGCCAAAAAACCATTCCTTTGTGCTGTTCTTCACTCCCAATACGGTAGGTATTAAATATTTCGTTTTATCTGAAGTCATACAAATGGATTCCGGCTCAAAAGTTTTATGATTATAACAGCTCAGCTGTGAATAATAACTGCACAGGTCAAATCCCACAATAAGACTTCTTTGTTCACTCATATTCTAACCTCCCTTCTTCCATACCCTGGCACTACTATAAAAGCAAAACCGTTTTAATACCAGGCTCTATAATGGTTTAAAAACCCGGGATATTACATAATTTGTTTTATAATAATTGCTTAAACTGTCAATTAACGTCTTATC
>JAATEU010000493.1 GCA_015655565.1 Clostridiales bacterium | reverse complement strand
TCATATCATAATAAAAAGATTTTGAACAGATTTCATACATTGTTTGTGCCGGAAGGCGAAGCCGCCCGGCATGTCTGAAAGGTTGAAAGAAAATATAAATAGAGAAAGGATGCTACTTAGTGATTCTTTCAACCATTTTTATTTGTGGCAGTACCACAGGTAAACCTGCGGTATGCAATGGGTGTAAAGATGAAGAACATTACGGATTATTTAGAAATAGCTGCATATATTTTTATATTTTGTATAGCCGGTACCTTGCTCTTATATCAGAACAGGGAATTAAATTATTTTATAACTGCAATGAAAAACGTGGCAGATAATCAAAACATACTATATGAACAGTCTTATGATAAACCAGATAATAGTAAGGTTTCATATGCAGAGCTGATTACGGTACTATCTGGTGATATTGGTTGTGATATACAAATTAATGATTTGCCAATATTAAAGGAAAATTACAATTACCAGGAATTTGATTTTTCCGGCGTTCCCCAATCGGACTATACAAAATCTTATCAATATGATTATTCGGGGAATATTGTAAAGGTAATATATAC
Organism: Clostridiales bacterium; assembly: GCA_015655565.1. Classification (GTDB taxonomy): domain Bacteria; phylum Bacillota; class Clostridia; order Lachnospirales; family Lachnospiraceae; genus Anaerocolumna. The sequence goes on along the minus strand of JAATEU010000493.1, from coordinate 6,909 downwards.
CGGCAGTTAAAACAGCGATACCTGCCCTTATACGAAATAAGGGCAAGGAGGTACTGAAAGAGGGCAGACAATGGATTCATTCAGCAAAATAATTACTTTTTTACTTGCGGCATTTATACTGTTTCTTGGTCCATTATTATATATGGCACAAAAACAGGATGCAATTAGTCAAAGCTATGTTTCGAATGAAACAACGCAATTTGTTGACAGTATAAAAAACACCGGATTTTTAAGTATGGATACCTATTTGGATTTTATAAATAAAATTGATGCAACAAATAATCTTTATAATATTGAAATAGTACATTCCCATAGGGTAGTAGAACCGTTGTATGATGAAAATACCGGTGCTTTTTTAGAGGATTATGATATTTATTACATTAATACCTATCAGGATGACATATTGGATACCTTTGATAAGGGAGAAGCTTATTATTTTTCACCGGGAGATTTGATATCCGTTACGGTTGTAAACCGTACCAGGACCATAGCGACAAAACTTATGGAGCTTTTTTATTCGCGGGATGTTCCCGATGAGCAGATTCTGGTTACCTACGGAGGCATGATACGGGATGAAGTTAGCTAATCTGATAATTATATTTTTTATAATAGAAGTCACCTTTTTTACGATACTTGATGTCAGGGTAAATAATTTAACGGCAATAATAAATAAAAAAACAGAATATAACAAAGCGCTTGACAGTTCCGTTGATGATGGAGTCATAGATTTAGTGGAAGTAGACAGTAAACGTAATTTAATCCTTAACAAAGATGCTGCGGTTGACCAGTTTTATATCTCTTTGTATGCGAACTTTGGGGTAATTGGAAACAGCCGGTTGGAAGAAAATTTAAAAGGGTATATACCAATTATATTGGTGACAGATACGGATGGATTTTATATTTACTATTCTGATACATACGAATTCAATGGAGGGAATTTAATAGGACAAAAGTGGAGTGAAAAAATACCTTATACTTATGAAGAAGATAATTTGATTTATAAATTTACATTAGGCACATATGTGAGTATATATGATAAATCCACAAATCAAATTCAGGAAGGCGACTACAGGGATTTGAAAATGGTATTTCCGGATTCATTTCTTACCCATGATGAAAACTACGATGCTATCCGTAGAAATGCCATTATTGGGGCAATTGAAAAAAGTATGAATTACTATATCAACCAATATAACAATATAGCCTATCAGTTTGGTATAACCTATCAGTTTTGGCTTCCACAGATTGATAAAACAGATTGGTACCGAACAGTAGATGATATCAGTATGCTTGTTATTTTTCAGGGTTATCCATACAATGCGGCAGGATTGGATACCTATAACCGGTATGCACTGGGAGGCGCAAGAATCAGGAAATCTAATATTTATTATATAACAGAAGAAAATGAACAGAAATATTACCATAAGGCAGAATGTACACATGTAAACGGTAACGGAATGGTTTATTACACCAAAGAAGAATGCGCCTTGGAGGGAGCATTTCCTTGTCAGGACTGTAAACCGTAGAAGCATAAAAACTTAATAATCTATTATGTTATTTATTGATGATTCAAAAATTCTGTTCACATTAACGTATCAAAGTGAATATAGAGGAAATATTTATTCGGATGTGAATAATATGTAACCGAAAAAGAAGGCAAATTATGAATGCAGTAAAATATGGAATGGAAATAATTTATTTTTTGGCAAACAAGAATAGAGGTTTTTTATAGTTTGAAGTTTTTTATCAAGAATTTGTAAGTAATTATTGTAATAAGATTCATTTGGGATATATAATAAGAATAAGATAATTTTTTCCAAAATGAAGGGAGATAAAAACATGAGAGAAAATTTAAAGAATGTGAGAAACAGAGGATTAAGTCTAATATTGGCAGTCGTAATTTTAGCAATCACAATTTTGATTCCGGCGCCGGGAGCAGCTGCAGTAACGAGCAGTAAGATAAAAATATATAATTTCATAAAATTAGTGGTACAGGCCGTTGACCTGGAAGTGGATATCAATTCATCTAATCCATACTTAACTGCAGCATTAAAGGCCGGTATTGTAAAGGATGGAGATTTTTCCGATTACAGCAAGTATACAACCAGGACGGATGCAGCGGTTCTTTTAGACCGGGCAGATGAATATCTGCATGGTAATACCGTGGATGCAGGCCTGCTGAATACCGTATTAGAAGAACGTATTTCTGATATTACTAAGATAGCCTGGGGCAAGAGGGAAGCTGTAGCTAAAAACTATGCAAAAGGCTTTATGAAAAGCTACAGCAACGGTTATTATATAAAGAGCAGGGAGTTCAGGGGCAGTGAGTATATGACCGCGGCAGGCTCTGAAAATGTTATCAGTATGCTTACTAATACCAAGAAAAGGGCAGACTTAAGCCCGGACGGATTAGTGATCCGGACAACGAATTTACCGGATAATGCGGATGATTATGAGTATATTTTGGCTTGTTATCCAAATTCTTTTTATGAAATGAAGTTTATGTATCAAAGAGCAAAGTATTATTTTGAACCAGAAGAATTAGTCCACTATGCAAGCCCTGCAAGATTTAAGGACATTAATTTTCATGGAAAAGACATGCAGGATATTCTGGATAAGTACCAAGATACCTGGATGGAGAGATTAGAAACAAACCTGCAAAGCCGTTTGAATGTAAATTATAAAACCATAGATAATACCTGGATAAATACCTTAAGAAGCAGCTATACCCAATATGATGATGTAACAAATGATAAAAGAATTACGGATGCTATTAAAGACTATATAGATGTAGTAAAAAAAAATAAAATAGTGATTCAAAGTAAAGTGATTGCTGTGGAACCATCCACGTTATATAAAGATATGAGTTATTATGTAAGAGTTTATGTGAAATTTAAGGTAACCTATTCCGGTTCGAAATTGACTCCAGAGGATTTAATTTGTGGAGAATTAATATGGATGCCTGAGTTAAAAAAAGACACGTGGTTCGATGGGATTTATGACATTGAGTTAGGAACCATCAATGGTAGTAGTGATGGCAGTGATTACTATGTTACCGATGATTCTCTCCAGGATTATGAGGACTAAAGAGAATAGGGGGATAACTTGAAACTGAATTTAAAAGTAGAAATGAAAAAAATATTTACTCTCTTTTGTTTTATCACCTTGCTTGTTATACCGGGACAGAAGGTACATGCTGCCACAGGCACAGATGCTAAAATGCTGGATAATGGTGATTTTTACTTTAAAACAACCGACACAGTAGCCACTACAAATATTACATGGGAATCGATAGGCTTTACCGTGCGAAGAGATACAAGTAACGGCAATCCATTAAAGGATGATAACTATGCTATATTCTGGTTAAGATCCGGACAGAAGATTGAATTTACGAATACTAATGGAACAAAAACAGTAACATTTTATTTAACCAAAAAGCAGGTAAATGAAGCTTTAGCAAATACGGATTTAGGAACCATAAAAGATAATGATACATTGTATATAAATGGTATCATTCAGGTACATAACGGCACAAAGGCTCAGGATACCTATTATACTAAAACCGGCATTGAAAATGCAGAAAATTGGGCGAATCCGGATGATTTTGCAGACCGCTTTGACATAAAAATTACATATGAAGCCGGCGAGCAGACATATCCGGTTACCATTGAATACCAGCTGTATCAATCCGGCAGTTATACCACCATTGCAACAAAGAACTGCGGAAGCCATCAGAATCATGATGATTTTACCACGACTTCAGGCAACATTCCCGACAGCCAGGTAAGCAATGGGGAAACCTATTATCTGTACCGGGTTTACTATCAAAATCTGTCCAGCACAAAGAAGTTAGGCAACCGAAAGACTGCTGTAGACAAAAACTTATATCCGGATGAATACAAGGATGATTTGAGATATATCAGGGACAGAACCTTTACCGTGCAAGGGGCGGAGGAAGAGGACGGTTTAAATATTGTTGCCATTTACCGGCGTTACCCGGTAAAGGAAGACAGTGAGAATGCAGAGGAAATTACGAAGGAATACGAGGAAACCGATCCGACTGCCGTAATTGGTGCAGATGCCAGAGGGAATGAAGCTTATGAAGTTACAGGCGGCATTCCGGGAATAGAATCCCTTTATGCCAACGCTTTTACCGGTGAATATTTAGCCGGCTCTATCTTTACCAGAGTGTATGGAACAAGATATTATACGGTAAATGTTGAAAAAACATATAACTTAAAATGGACAACCACCACTACGGAAACCGATCCGGTAACAGGAGAAACTACAACTGTAACAGAAAACCATAGTGAAACAAAGGATATGACATATACCTATAAGATTGCAAGGGATTATTCCTATTGGGTTATTACATCTCTTGGAGTGTACGGAATTGAAAATGCAGTATTATATAATGCTGCACTCCCTAAAGGAAGTGTCACATTGACACCGTTCGGATATTCTTCCCCCACCGTAAGCTATACTCACGGTGAGGAAGAATCGGATCATCTGATACAACCGAAAAATGAAATAACCGTTGATTTAGGTTCAGAAACTGTGAACTCCAGTAGTGTACCAAGCCGAGAGTATAGAATTGAAGCCGAGGGATCCGTTGCGAAAATACAATGCATGAATGACAGTCTGATTTTTAATGGTGAAACCGTAATGTCCGCTGAAGTCAAAGAGGAAAAAACAGATGCCCCCGATGAAATCCCAAGCGGATTAGAAGAAACAGGTGAAAATGTCCTGTATCAGTCGAACCTGGTTATACCGGGTACTCTGGCAAATGGGGAATATGAAACAACCGGGACAGTGACTTATAAGCCTATAGCAGAGTTAAATCCAAGTGAAGTAGAAACGGCTTATGGCTTGGAGGATGTAAACAGCGTAGTGGTACATACTCCTACGGTCTGTGATGCAAAGATTCAGGATAAATATGAGGATAACCAAATGATAGCTCCGGACACCAGTGTAGCTTCTCTGGTGCTGGATACCGGTTTTTATGTCAAGCTTCCTACAACAGGAACCCATCGGTACATAAAAGGTTACAACTACAATGATTACGGGAGTTATGTGGAATCCAGGGAAGCTAAGTTCCCTTTTGATGTATACAGGGGAACGTCAACAGGCGGGACATATGTTGCTGCCGGTAAATGGACAAGCGTATCATCAAAAACACAGTTTTACCTTCCTACCTGGGTGGATGAAGGACAATATACCATTCTTTTTCGGAGTACCGCAATCAATTCTGATGCTAATAATGGAGAAAATAAAACCGAAACACTTGCCAATACGGAATTAGTGAATTACGTGGCTACAGATACCATTGATGTTGAAGTTTCAGGAAGAATTTATGGATTGAACCTATATGATATTTCGGATTATCCAATATGGGAAGATGTATTCCGAATACCTCATTCATTATCTCTGACCGATTTTAAATATACGGTGGGTGATAAGGACGAGAATGGGAACAGCAATGGCAATAATGTAAAATATACTTTAGCATTAGTAAATGGATCACATCCGCAGTATATTAATATTGGAGCAGTTAAGACAGGATATGTAACCCGGTTTGAACTGCAGACCATCGGTAATATGTATGATGACAATGACTATGTCCGTATTATGCCTGCTTTTTCTTACGTAGACAGCAAAGGTCAAACCAGACAGGAAGTTGATATCTATTATAGTGAGACTTTTAATAATAAAAAACAGGTTATGGTAAAGATGGGCAGTACATTGGACATGGAAAATAAAAAGAGTCTTAGGACAGGAGATCCTTACCTGAGTATTCCGGAAAATGAACTTATAGCAACTGCGGCAATAAAAGGTTTGTCAATAAAGAAATTAAAAGCTCAAATTCGAAATGTTTTTACATATACCAACATTATGATTCCTGAAAATTTAAGAACCTTTGCAGGTAATATAACGGATTTGCCCGCAGGAGTGACACAGGTAAAAGCAGCACAGTCGGTACAGAACTGGTACGGGGAATATTATCTGCCAAGTGAAGTTCATGTTGTACCAAAGGGTTATAATGTTATGGAATATATTAAAAATAATGGGGGTATTAATTACGAAGAAAGCTTTTGGCTGCGCAATGGATATATTATTGTAAACTTCCGGATTGAGACGGTACAAAATGGTGAACGGCATTTAAGCTACATCAATAGTGACAATGCGGCAAGAGGTTACTGTAATATGTGGAAACGAGAAGGATATCAATATCAAAAAGCAGATTATGATGGCAATATCTTTCATTTTGAAGATGGGGATTATGTTCTTTACTATACCGGTAAATCGGTATCAAAGGACTATATTTCAGCGGGAACACATTAAATAAAAATATAATTAAATACGAATTAAAAAATTCTCTGAAAAAAATATCTGTCAATGTAAAAACTTTCAATCGAAGTAATTCCGTTTATCAGGGCTTCATTTAAAAAAAGATTTAAATATTGTTATTGTAGATCCGATTGATTCAGTATCTTATTTTGTAATATGGTATGATCAATTAACTGCGTATTAGATGAACCAGTTTGTACCGATTCAGATAATCGAAGAATTGGAGGTGGGAAAACTTTATTTTGTAAGCGGTAAAACAGTGTGGAAACCGTGAAAAACAAGCCATATGGATTCCTTCCAACAATTTTATTATTATAATATTGGATTTTATTTCATATCCAATGAAACTTGATGTATAATGAGTTAATACCAAAAAAATGATAGGAGATTCTATGGAATACGAATTATTAAATGGGTACAATATGGATATAAACCAGCAGCTAAGTATATTGGAATATATTCTAAACTACAGTGGAATAATGAAGGAAGCCCTTGAGCGGGCCAGGCTTTCCGATATAGATAATTACTATATTGGGGCTGGCTGCATTGCACAAACCGTTT
>JAATEU010000308.1 GCA_015655565.1 Clostridiales bacterium | reverse complement strand
GATCCTTTTGCAAATATTATTAGCATATTTTTATTTCCGAAAGTTTTCGTTATTCCTGCAATTTTTATACATAATATTTCCTTTTATGTAACTATTTTCTAATATAATAACACGATTAACTTAATATGTCAATAATTCTGTGTAAATTAATTACATATTCTGTATAATCCAGGTGTTTTTATGGATTCTTCTTCCAGTTTTTTTACTAAATGCTTTTCGTAGTGGCTTCGTAAAAACTTTTGTAACTATTCAGTCACTGTCTCCCGCAAGCTATTTTCATACGCTTTTCATGAAAATGCCGGGTCAGGCGCCGCCGAAACAAGTGTATTTTATTTGTTTGGTGTGCATCAAAAGTAACTTTCAGCCGGTACGGCTGAATAGTTATAAACTTTTTAATATATCAGTTGACAGATTTATTGTTTGAATTTATAATGACTATAAAGTCAATGAGTTTGGAGTCATTAAAATGAATAAAGTCCAGTCTAAAACAAAACGACAGCTTCAAAAGGAGACGACCAGAAGCCATCTTATAGAAACAGCATTTCAACAGTTTGCAGAAAAAGGGATTACTGCTACCAAATCTTCTGACATAGCCGAAGCTGCAAGAGTATCCCATGGAACCGTATTTGTACATTTTTCTACCCAGGAGGACCTGCTTAATGCAGTAATTGAAGAATTTGGAGAACGGATTTCCCTAAGACTGCATGAACTGGCTGCAGGCAATAACAGCCTGCGTGAAATATTGGAAGCTCATCTTAAGGGTCTGACGGAGTTTGAAGAATTTTATTCAAAACTGGTAATTGAAGTCCGCCTGCTTCCGGAAAGTGCCAGAAATACCTTTCTAATCATCCAATCCAGCATCTCCTTCCATATCAGCCAGGCAGCTGAACGTGAGATGAAAGAAGGTATCATACGCCCCTGTCCCATTCATCTTTTATTTAATACCTGGACAGGATTAATACATTATTATTTGTCCAACAGCGATATATTTGCACCGGAGGGTTCCGTCCTTAAGCGTTATGGAGAAGAGCTCCTGAAGTATTATTATAAATTATTTATAATAGAAATATAATGGTTCCAAGCTTTCGGAATTTTTCGGGACCAGCCAATCATCTGGATGAAGATATAAGATTATCACTGGGAAAGCCTTATCCCTTTATATCCCAATTGAACTTTCTGTACAACGATTAAAGGTGCTTCATCCGGATTAAAAAAATAAAGGAGTACAATCACAATGAAAAGAAAATCCAATGAAAATTTTTAAACAGGAAGCTCCCCGAAGCTGCCGCCGCATTTGACGGTTTAATCAACGCACTTTGCAACAACAATGGGCTAGATGCTAAACATAGCAATCCATAGCCTATGACTTAATTAAATTTAGAAAGGATGTGAAAAGAAATGAAAATATGTATCGCATGTGGAATGCCAATGAAGGAACCTGCCGATTTTGCCATGGGGGATACGGAAAAAGATTACTGTGTACACTGTTCACGCCCCGACGGAACAATGCAGTCCTATGATGAAAAGCTGGATTCCTTTACCGCTTTTATTGTCCGCACACAGGGACTGGATAAAACTGCAGCTAATCATGCAGCCAAAAACATGATGGCTAAATTACCGGCCTGGAAGTAAAAACACGATAACTTTGCAGTACCGCTTTACGGCCGCACTGCATAAAATTATGGTGAATACGGGCTGATGCAAAATCTTTGCTTTACTAAACTTACGGCAGAATGCATGTAACGCAGTTAAAGAATTTTGCACCAGTCCCCTTCCCCTATTCTAATTTCTTTCATTATATTCTGTAAATCAGTTAATTATCCGGCAGCAGTAATTCTTTCTTTGTCCGGACAGAAATTATAATATTTTAATTAAAGCTTCATTGTAACCTACATCCATTCCCGTATCAAATATTATATCCGAATAATCGTCCTTGTTAGTTACGATAACCGGTGTCAGGATCGAATACCCGGCTGCTTTAATTGCGTTTAGATCAAATTCAAGAAGAACTTGGCCTTTTGTTACTTTATCACCCTGTTTTACCTTTTTTGTAAAATATTTTCCATTTAATTTTACTGTATCCATGCCGACATGGATAAGGATTTCGGCTCCAAAATCCGTTTTTATGCCTATTGCATGTCCGGCCGGTAAGAATGCGGTTATTTCCCCATCGGCCGGGGCAACTAATTTCCCTTCCACCGGCAGAATTGCAACACCGCTTCCTAATACCCCGCTTGAAAATACTTCATCTTCCGCATCGCTTAACTTTTTTACTTCACCTTTCAGCGGACTTGCTATTGTCCCGATGCCTGCCTGGGCCTGTCCTTTTGTTACTTCACTTCGTAAAAATGTTTCCGCAGGCTCTTTATCGGCTTTTATATCTTCAAATCCAAGCATCCAGGTTGCAACAAAGGATACCGCAATGGAAACTGCTACCGTTACAACAGCCAGGTAAAAGTTTGTCATATTACCGGACCCGTCTGTCGGAATGAAAGTCGGAAGGGCAGCTATGCCGGGGGAAACTACGGCATATTGTTTTACCTGCATGATGCCTGCAAATAACCCTCCGACTCCTCCGCCAATCACTGCTCCAAAGAAAGGTTTTTTAAAACGGAGCAGTACCCCGTAGATAGAGGGTTCCGTAATTCCCAGCACACCGGTTAATCCGGAAGAAAAGGAAAGGGCTTTTACATCTGTGTTCTTGGATTTCACAGATACGGAAAGAGCCGCTGCTCCTACTGCTACATTGGCGGCCAACATGCCGGTCATAACAAAGGCATCATATCCATATTCAGCCATGGATGCAAATACAACCGGGAACAATGCCTGGTTCATTCCGGTCATAACCAATACCGGTGTCAACGCGCCAATAAGGCCGACGGATAACCACCCAAGCTTTGTGTTAATAAAGATTAATGCAGCAGCCACATAATTGCCAAGAATGGAGCCCAGTGGGCCCAGAACGATTAAAGTTACCGGTGTAACGATCAGTATTACAAGCAAAGGTTTTGCAAAGAATTTAATTTCTTTTGGAATAATCCTGTCAGTGCCTTTGTCTATGACGGCCATGATAGCTGGCCTGGGTGATGGGAATTCCCAGGAAGTCAAGTCCCGCAGCACCATCAATGGCATTATGCACCATGATAGCTCCCAGGTATGCACCCATCATTGGGTTAATGCCGATTTTACGGGCTGCGCTATATCCGATGAAAATAGGAAGGAAGTAAAATCCGGCACTGTTGATTACATTTAATACGGTATACGTACCTGTCTCTGTCGATAAGCCAAAGAAGGTAACACAGATATTTAAAACTGCAGATACTAACCCTGCCGCAACCAGAATCGGTAATACAGGTACAAAAGTACCGCTGATAAAATCGACTATTCTGCCGAAAATATTTTTCTTTCCGTCTTCCTTTACCTTTCCGCCTTTTTCATAATTACCAAGTTTAACAAATTGATTATAAACATTGCCAACTTCAACTCCTATGACAATCTGATATTCATCCCCGCGGGTAACGAGTCCCATTACGCCCGGAATTTTTTTAATTTTTTCCTGGTCGGCCTTAGACTTGTCATTTAAAGTCAGGCGCAGGCGGGTGGCACAATGGTTTGCCACTCCAATATTTTTTACTCCCCCGCAAGCATTCAGAATATTTTCTGCTAACACCTTGTTCTTATCCATAAGTTATCTCCTTTACCAATCCTGTCAGTTGGATGTAATTAATTTAGAATACCAGAAGAATGAATCTTTCCTGATTCTTCTCAAATCTAGAACTTCCTCATCGGTAGTATTAACATATACCAGCCCATAACGTTTTGCCATGCCGTTACCGGTGCTTAACAAATCCGTAAACGACCAGGGATTATATGCAATGACTTCACAACCGTCACTAATCGCCATACCCACCTGATAAATCTGTTCTCTTAAAAATTCAATACGTGCCTGGTCATGTACTCCGCCATCTTCACCAACCGATTCATGGGCCCCAAAACCATTTTCCGTAATCATCATAGGTAATTGATAGTGATTCCACATATAACGGAGCATGTAGCGCATTGCAATCGGGTCAATCTCCCAATCCCAGTCCGTTGTTTCCACATAGGGATTGACCGTAAGCTGATATATACCGGGGAATTTTGGATATACAAAGTTTCCCTTAACTCCGTTTTTATTCAATTGCAGTTCAACAAATGCTTCATCGGGCCTGCAATCCTTTGCAACATTACTGCGGTAGCAATTAAGTGCAAAAAAATCAATTTTTGCGGATTTAATCAGTTCCATGTCCCCTGGGCGGATATCCGGATCAATGTCATATTCTTTCCAGAACCTCTTTATAAATCCGTTATATTCTCCATGGACATACAAATCATTCCATACTTTTTCAGTCAGCTCTTCTGCATTCATAGCTGCAATCTGATCTTCAGGCTTACAGCTTTCAGGATAAATTGGGACATAACCGGGAACCGGTCCGATTTTTCCGCCTTCTACCATCTCATGGCAGGCAATAACTGCTTTTGCATGACAGAGATTCATAATGTGATTAATCTTCCATTTATCTTTTTCCCAGTCCTCGCATCCCTTGTCAACACCCAGCCAATTGCCATAGCAGATCTGCATGTTCTGCTCATTAATAGACAGCCAGTATTTTACCCTGTCACCAAATTCTTTAAAACATATCCCTGCATAATAGCTGAATTCTTCAACAATATTCCTGTTCTGCCATCCGCCGTATTTTTCATCTACCCAGACCGGCATGTCATAATGATATAAAGTTACAATTGGGGTAATGTTATTGGAAACCAGCTCATTAATCAGGTTGTTGTAGAATTCAATTCCTTTTGGATTTACTTTACGGTCCTCATTGGGAATGATCCTTGACCAGGATAATGAAAAACGGTAAGAAGAAAAACCGCATTCCACCATAAGCGCAACGTCCTCTTTATAATGATGATAATGATCTGCGGCAATTGAATTATCTGTGAATGGTTTCTTTTTCCGGCTATTTAAATCAATAATTGCCGGAGTTCTCCCATCTTCCGCCGTGGCCCCTTCTACCTGCCATGCAGAACTTGAAGCGCCCCACATAAAATTATATGGGAATACCGGGTTTGAATTGTAATACATATTCTATGCCTCCTTTATTTAATCGGATAAATGTTGCCATATTTTCTGACGTAAGCACTATAGATAACATCAAACATATAGCTGATGCCATATTTTCCATATACTGACCGTCCTTCTGCCGTACGGTCCACGGCACTTAAATGATATACTTTATCGTACCATTTCTTAAAACTTTTATCACGGTTGATTGTAATCAGAACCTTATATGCTTCACATTTTGAAATATAATCCCTGGCAGCATATGCAAGTGTTCCAGTGGCTGAAATCGTCATAAGGATATCCCGGTTATCTAATATACTGATCAATCCGTTATTTGTATACATGTTTGATATCAGCCGGATAATCTTACCATGAAATATCATTGACTGCTGGAATTCTTTCATCATTGAAGTGGAAGCATCTGAAGTCAGTAATACCACATAACGGCTTTTATAAATTATGTCTGCAATCTTTTCAACTTCCCCTGCATTCATACGTTGGTCGAGCTCCTCAATCATGGCGTTTATTTCGTTCGTTAGTTTCTCACGGTAGTTTTCACGGTTTGCATGCTGCATATAATAGGAGTATTGGTCATCATATTCACGGAACTCAGTTTTTAAATCAACAAAATTATCATATCCGATGGACTGGCAGAATCTGCGTACACTGGATCGTGATACAAAACAGGCTTCGGATACATCATAGATATTTAATTCTGATAATTCGTGATAGTGCTCCAGAAAATAATTTGCCAGCACATAATTAGAATCATTCGATTCATTCTCATTTAACACGGAAAACAATACATTTAGTAAACTTAACCGATTAATTTTCATAATAGTACCTCATGTGGCCGGATAAAGATACACTGTCACTATATTTATTATATATAAATGGCTGAAACGGTGGGGTGCAGAATTTGAACCTTGTTGTATTATATTTTAAAAAGATTCGGGTGTCGAAATCCATCCTAAGCTTATATAAAAATGTCTATGTATGGTTGGGATTCTTCCGGCTTGTATTTTGAGCTGCAAGGAACATGAAAACCTCTTAATCCTATTAACACTATATCATTATTCACAATTTACTCCTAAATTATTATAAATGTCTATGTTACAGGCGTAAGATTTCGGGGCAGTGAAGAATTGCAAATATTGCTTTAAACACCTTATCCGCAGAACAAAGAGTCTGGCTTGCCAGACTCTGGCGCTGACGTGCTGTCACTTCAGTGACAAACTTCCTATAGCGCGTCATGTGCATCCTCAGCGGCGCGTTTTTTACTTTATAGGACGCAATTTCCTATAAAGTAAAAAAAGACTGCCAAAAGGCAGTCCTGAGATTACTAACGTAATTATATGTAAATCAACAAAAATATAAATGATTCCGATTTTTATTTCTGATTAAGCATAATTACTTTATTTTCATTAATTTTCTTACTATACCTACCACTGGTTTATATAATACGCCTTCCATTTCTTTGCTGACAGTCTTTAATTGGGAACGGATTGCTATTTTTTGAGGACAATGGGTTTCGCATTTACCACAACTTTTACACCGGGAGGCATTAGCCGGTTTTACTGACATAGCACCCAGTGTCTGCATATATTTCCACCGCATGGATTTATCCTTCAGGAGATATTTATCATTATAGCAGGAGAAACACCCCGGTATGTCCACACCGGCCGGACAGGGCATACAATAACCACAGGCTGTACAAGGGATTTTCGTTTTTTCCCTCATTACCTGTTTCACCTTCTCAAAGATATCCAGTTCTTCCTTATTCAAGGAATCAGCCTCTGCATAACCTGCAATACGGATATTATCCGCTACCTGTTCTTCGTTGCTCATGCCTGACAGCAGCACGTTAACTTCCGGATGATTCCATACCCACCGCAGTGCCCATTCGGCAGGTGAGCGGTCAGCATCATAGTTCTGAAAGGCTTTTATTACTTCCTCCGGTAAATTATTGACTAATTTCCCACCACGCAGCGGCTCCATAATTATTACAGGTATTCCTAAGCCCGCTGCAAGCTGTAATCCGGATTTCGTCGCCTGGTTATTTTCATCCATATAATTGTATTGTATCTGGCAGAAATCCCATGGATATGCTTTTACAATCCGTTCAAAGTCTGACTTGCTGCCATGAAAGGAAAATCCAAGATTCTTAATAATCCCCTCTTCCTTTAACTCCTCCAGCCATTTCAAAACACCAAGTGAAAAAAGCCGGTCAAACATAGGCTTGTCGGTAAGCATATGAAGAAGATAATAATCAATATAATCCGTTTGCAATCTGGAAAGCTGGGTTGCAAATATTTTCTTCGCATTCTCTAATTTATTAACCATAAACGGCGGAAGCTTTGTAGCTATTTTAACCTTTTCCCGATATCCGCCTGATAAAGCCCCACCCAGAAAAGCTTCACTTTTACCGCCATGGTAAATATAGGCAGTATCAAAATAATTCACACCTTTTGCAATGGCCTCATGAATCATTGCAGCTGCCCTGGGTTCATCAATACTTCCACCCTTTGTAGGGAAACGCATACAGCCAAAACCCAATATGGAAAGATTGTCACCATTTTTAGTATTTACTCTTGTCTTCATATTCAATTACTCCTGTTTTTAATTGTTGCCATGTAATCACAGCCCTTTGTAACAATTATATTTCAGGTATTATACCATGTATTGCATGTTAATACCAGACAGGGTTTCCAGGAAAAATTTTAAAAAATTATAAGGTAACCATTTTTTTAAGAATAAAAAATCCTTCAGTTCCAAAGTCATAATATAACTGGGTTTACCTGAATGAAAAATAAAATCTTTTTAACTGTGCATTTTTACTTTTTTTGTGTGCATCAACGTAACTTTCAGTCGGTATGACTGAATAGTTACAAATATTTATTGTTTAATATAATACGAGTGAAATAGGAAGAACTGATAATAATAATATTAGTTGTTTGAAAACATGAATGATAGGAGGCATTGGAATATGAATAAAAATTTATATAAAAAATTCATATGTCTTATCCTGACCGTAAGTATTTCAGGAATATTATCATCAGGATGTAATAAAGACGATTCATCCGACGCAGGAAATGAAAAATACTCTGCTACCGTAGCAGGTTATGGCGGTGATGTTACGGTAGAAGTTACCGCAACAGAAGATGGTAAAATAGGTACCATGAAAGTAGATGCTTCAAAGGAAACACCGGAAATTGGCGGAACAGCCGCACCAAAGATAGTAAAAGCAATTGTGGCAAAACAAAGCCTGTCCGTTGATGCCATATCCGGTGCCACGATTACCAGTAAAGCAGTTTTATCTGCTGCTGAAACTGCATTAATACAAGCAGGAGTAGACACAGAAGCTTTAAAAAATAAATAATGGCATGCTTCCTTCTGTTACAAAATAAATGAATACTTATTTCATTTCTACAAACACTACTTTATGAAAGGAGTGTTATATAATGGATAAATACAATAATAATAAAGGTACGCCAACAAAAAGAACAGGGTCTAAAAACAGAATTAATCCGGATTACGATTTCAACACCGAATATGGCGATGGTGATATCCCTGATATTGACAAACCCGGCAGTATACTTGATGAAACAGAGTATTCCGAGGAAACTGATTAGGTTTTCTCTTTTTTAGGAAGTTGTTACTAAAGTAACAGCGCGTCAGCGCCAGAGTCTGACAAGTCAGACTCTTTCTTGTTGTGTAACAAGTATTCATAAATCCAGTATTTATAAGACTTTTGAACCTGGAAAATAATGCTTTTGCTTTACGACTTTATCATAGTTTTTGATTTCTTCCTATGCTGTAGGATGCCTTGAAATGCTATTAAATATGGCATTTCATAGATTTTAACGAGTATTTTAGTATATTGCAGTACTAAAAACTTAATAAAATTATACGATATTCAGTCAATTAACAGTCAAATTAAGAGCAAAACTACCTCATGTAAATATAATATATGAGGTAGTTTTTATTGACAAAATAAAGATTTTATATCATATTTTTTATATCATATTATAGATAAATTACAGGAGGGCTTGGATATGAGTAAAGAAAATGACATAGTAAGAACAGGAATATCAGCTGTTTTATTTTGGATTATTTTTTAAAATCAAGTATTCTAGAATATGTTTTGTTACATTAATAAGATGTTCTAGCAACAGTTACTTTGTTTAATGATATGTCTCTTTTATTTACTCATTTGTCTCTTTTATCTCCGATATCCTGGAAAATACCATATCGTACCCGTCCTTGCCATAGTTAAGTGAGCGGTTCACTCTACTGATGGTTGCAGTTGATGCTCCCGTTTTTTCTGCTATCTCCAGATAAGTTTTATGATTACGCAGCATACGTGCAACTTCAAAACGCTGGGATAATGATAATAGTTCGTTTACAGTACAAATATCTTCAAAGAAGGTATAACATTCTTCCGAATCTTTTAAACATAAAATTGCTTCAAATAAATGGTCCACGGCAAAGGTTCTAATATTTTTGCTCATATTTCCATCTCCTGATTCAGTGTATTCTTACAGTATAATTTTAACACGATAAAGTCGTAAAGTAAAGCATTATTTTCCATACCTGGAACAGGCATGAATACTGTATTCTATGATATTTTTATTTAATTCCTCTTAAGTCAATTTATACCTCCTATTTCTTGTTTTCCCTGTCAAGAAGCAGTAATGTTTTGTAATCTTCTATTTTTTTCAACTCTTCTTCTGTCCATTTATCTCCGTTTTCTTTGTGCGCAGCAGTTGTTCTTTTTTTTTGTGTCTGAAGAAACTGCCATGCCTAATCAAGAGAGCTTGGACTCCTGTTTGGTAAGCAGCTGACTCAGTACCTCTAAACAGAAAAAGTAACCGGCGTAAGAAACAGATATCTGAATCTATACGCCGGTAGCAGTTATTCCATCGGCATCATAAGCTTGCCGATACACCCATATTTTATTAAAGAGGCCAGGTGAGGGCAGCGTCCACATTTCATTCCTGTGAAAAAAAATATAACAAACAATAAGTTGAAAGAATCTAAAACTTTATTAATTGTTTTCAACAACCTCTGTTTCTTGTGTTCACGTCTATGAGACCAGTCATCTGCCGCATAAGTTGGCTGGATAAATCCAAACAACATAGTTGCCCAGTCGCAGATGAAAGGCTTTCCGGTAATATTTATCCATTATAAACAACAAGAATTACGTGGCTATCAGGATAAGATAGGAATTTCTTATAAGACTCTTCTGAAGTGTCTAAATTCTTAATGAATTTCAAATAATACTCTTTTGAAGTGTCTAAATTGTAAAAGCGTACGCTCCAAGTCCCATTACTGTCGATAAGTGCAGAAGTTGCCGGTGTTGACCCTCCTTTTTCTATCAATTCCACTATGAAAGGTTGATCATCAGTGGAATCAGTGGAAGAATATGTAATATCAAGATAGATATCACTACCATGATTTGAAAAATTTACACCAGAATAGAAAGCACTATCATATACAAATTGTATATTGTAGTTATTTGCACTTAAATCACAAGATGTACTTGGCGATTCTGTGCCTATTCCGATATTATTATCTACTCTTATTAAAGGATCAGAAGAATTCTCCAGCGTAACTTCAACTGCCGGCGTTAAGGCAGCTAAAGCAGATGCAGGCATAACTGTAAAATATAAACATAAACTAATAAATAAACCTAATTTCTTCATTAATAATCATTCCTCCTATTATATAGTTATAGCTTTTCTATACCTTTTCTTGGGTATAAGCTATGCTGTTTTACAGACGCTGTGGATTAGTCAATCACTTCTAACGCATGACGACTCCAGGTATTTCATACCGGACAGCGACCATCCAGAGTAGCTTTTTAAGGCACTCTTTTTTGTCATGCAATTATCAAAGTTCAAATTTGAATAAAAAATATTTCTACTTTTTATTCATTTAGGTATTATACAAAACTCAATACTCAGAATAATCTTATTGGTATCCTCCACAGGTGCAAAAATAAAAATTATTCATGAGGAAATTGTTCCAAGCATGCAGCTTGAACTTGTCCAGGTAATAATTTTTATTGCCAAAAGAACTGCTGAAGTAAACTCAACAATACTTTTTCAAACCATTTCAAACGCAAAGCCGATTATTGCAGCACTTGCATCCAAACTGAACAAAGGTTTCAGAAATTTCTGCAAAGCTATTACCTCACCTCCCTTCTTCTGTATTTTTTAATTTTCTTTTGGCAATTTGATCCTATCACACGCCAAAAAATAATGTAGATATTTGGAAGAAATCATATATTTTTTTGGTAAAACTTAAAGTTTTTATTTTTGTGTCATATCTTCACTGCTCCATTAGCAGCGCTCCATCAAATGGATTGAATTAGAATTGTCAAAACTCATAAAAATCATTCCTTCCATTTGAGATCTATAAATTTTCTACGTACCACTTTTCTATGTTGTTGGCTAATAGGTAACATAGTATTATTAGACATTTTAACATGTTCATATTGATATTCAATGACATGACAATAATTAACGAGATAAGATTTATGTATAGAAATAAAATTATTATTTTCTAACTTTTGCTTGATTTCTGACAGTTTTCCATAAAATTTGTGAATTTCTTCTTGTAAAACCATATTTATCCTTTTGCCATCGCTTTCAAAAAATATGATATCTTTTAATAATAATTTATTTTGAATGCGTCCGATCTTATAGTAAAAATAGATTTTTAATTGTTGTTAATTCAACAACCTTTTTCATTACTTTCTCTATTTTTTTCTCCTGGAGTGGCTTTATTAAAAAATTTAAAGGTCTTGTTTCAAAAAGTTCCATAGCGTAACTGTCTTTACCCGAAATATATACAATTTGCGTATTTTCGTTGTGCATTTCCTCTCTAATTTTTTTCCCTACTTCCACACCGTTGATAATTTGAAGTTCGATTTCTAAAAAGATAATATCAAAATAATCTCCAACAGACAGAAAATGACACAGAGATTCTCCTGAATAAAAAATATCAATTTCCATTTTTTCTCCAAGTATTTTACTGAGATTGTTCAATATATTTTCATTCTGAGTACAAATTATATAATCATCATCACATATAGCAACATGTAGCATATTTTATCACCACCTTTATAATTAAATAGGTTGAAAATGCTTACAATAAGTATAACATATTTTGGAAATTTATGGTATCTACTTAAAATAATTTTCACTTTCTTTAATATAAGTTATCATTTAGTCACTAATTCATGACTAAATTCACAAGATTGCGTGGCTTTCTATTCAATTACTTTCTCTTTATATTGGGAAAGACCATGAAGATTGGAAGAAAAGAAATGCATGATAAATTATTGAATCTTAAACTATTTGACGGCGGTGCAGGAGCCGGCGCAGGTGCACCCGGTGGAGAAGGTACGGATTCAGGATTGGGCGAAGCAGTAATCCTTCTGACACCAAGAAGGATAAGGCGAACAATACAGATATTAAAACGGTATCCAGGATGAGCCGGACGTGCAAGACAATACTCAGCCAGCCACTGAGAAACCAGAAACATTAGTAATTGAAAAGACAATATCCGGAAGCTGTCCGAAGGCTAATCTACACCACTTATACCGGCATCGGCATAACACTACCAGTGCCATAGAAGTGTT
>JAATEU010000182.1 GCA_015655565.1 Clostridiales bacterium | reverse complement strand
CCTGTGTTTCAACGTCATTCTTATTAATTAATTCAATAATTTTGCTTTGTCTTCCTACCTTCATAATTATTCTCCACCTTGTCCGATTTTTGTTCTTAGTATATCGAAAAAACTAGTATTATTTATTTTAACTAAATTAGTTTCTTCCTTAGCCTTACTGATATCTATTATATCTTCCGCCTGAAGCAAAATAGCCATCCTTCCGTCAAACGTCGCAATTGCCTCTTCTTCCTGGGTCTTTTTACTTTCATCTATCTTGATCTTAACCAAGTCCTCCGAAGAAACCACAATGCTTCTTGCATTTAATGAATGGGGGCATATCGGAGTAATAATCATAATTCCGGCATCCGGTTTTACAACCGGGCCACCGGAAGAAAGATTATATCCGGTAGAGCCGGTAGGCGTAGATATGATTACTCCATCTCCGCGATACCTGTCTACCAATTCTTCGTTAATAAATATACTGATACTAATAATCCGGGAATAACCGCTTCTTGTGATAACAATATCATTCAGGGCAACTCCGGAATAAACCTTTCTGTTGCTGCTGCATATGCTTCCATACAGCATCATTCTGCTCTCAAAGCTGCAGTGATTCAAATATAAGGAATCTAAAGCCCCATAAATATTATGCTTTTCAATTTCTGCCAGAAATCCCAGAGTACCAAGGTTTATACCAAGTATAGGTATCCCTCTGCCTGCCAGGTCATTGGCTGCCTGTATAATTGTTCCGTCGCCGCCTAAAACAATTGCGCATTCCGTATCTTCCGGAACAGCCTTGGCATCCGTAAAACGCTTTTGGCAATTAACCGGGGTCTGCCCTTCTAAAAGTATGCATACCTTTTGATTTTTTCTCATATAATCCGCAATTTGTGTCGTGATTGCCAGGTTTTCATCTTTATTCCGATTTGTAATAACACAAAATTTATCCATTCAAACTCCCATAAATTACATTGTTTTGATTATTTATACAATGTCCATAAATATTGTATCATAAACAACAATTCTTTACAAGTTTAATGTAATATGCGATAGGTTATTTCCATTGCATGGAAATTAAACTGAAATCTTTTTCAGCCGGATATCTTTGAATCATGAATAAATATCTTTACCGGCCTTACTAAACTTTTTTTTAAATCTTTTAAAACCTTTTAAGGTTTACCTGATTTTTACCTACATTTAACATAACTTACCTTGCAGTATGTTTTTCTGGGTGTTATTCTAAAAATGTACTAAATAAATCATTTCCAATCAAGGCAAACGGGGGTAAGGAATATGACTATTTTTTATTTTATATTTCTGCTGTTGTTATTAGTGTATATGGGTTTTTGCCGCAATTTGCATGTTAAAAGAACAGGGAATAAATATATGGATTCCTATCGGTGGTTTGTTAAAATTTTAAAATAAATATACTAAGTGGAGGCTGCAAAATAATTAAAATAATATTTTGCAGCCTCCATTCTTTTAAAGTCAATGCTTAAAAAAGAATACAGTATCCCCTTAATCAATATTTTATTCCATTATTTAATATCTTCACTGTGAATAATTTTACCCTAGTACAGTCTTGCACAAGTTTGGCTTAATTTCAGTGCCTGATATTTGCGCCTGAACAAGGCGGAGGAAAGAGGCGTAGCGGTGTTCTACGCTGACTGACGACAACGCGGTACTGGTGCTAATAGCGGGTGCTGAATTAAGTGAAATCTATGCAAGGCTGTGCTAGAGTGTGTTTGAAAAATGCTTGTGCCGGGTCAGAAATTTGCAATGATTTTTCAAACACGCTCTAAAGCGTATTATATGCCGTTTTTACAAGAGCATGAATATAAAGAGACAGGTCACCCATTTTGTCATTATCTGCATACTTATTACATTCCTCCAGGTAAAATCCGGCTTCTTCCTTCTGGTCAGGGATCTCACTTTTTTGTATATGCAATAAATATTCAATGTTGCCTTCGGGTCCCTTAATCGGTGAATAATCCAGGTTAAGAATCCGGAAACCATTCCATACTGCATACAGAATAACTTTTTCAATAACTTCAAGGTGGACACCCGGTTGGCGGACAACACCTTTTTTACCTACCTTCTCCCGGCCCGCTTCAAATTGAGGTTTAATAAGGCATACAGCCTCACCTTTATCTTTTAACAGTTCCCTTACCGGCAACAGTACCTTTGTTAAAGAGATAAAAGCTACATCAACGGATATAAAATCTATTATATCCGGTATATGTTCCGGTTTAAGATATCTTATGTTGGTTTTTTCCATGGAAATAACACGTTCATCCTGTCTTAATTTCCAGGCCAGCTGATTCGTCCCAACATCTACGGCATATACCTTAAGAGCACCGTTTAGAAGCATACAATCCGTAAATCCGCCTGTAGATGAACCTACATCCATGCATACTTTTCCCTCCAGGGATATACCATACTGCTCCACGGCCTTTTCTAATTTAAAACCTCCACGACTGACATATTTTGACGCAATGCCCTTTACTTCAATCGCAACTGTTTCTGCAAAGGTACTGCCTGCTTTATCTTCACGCTGACCATCAACAAATACATTACCGGACATAATAATTGCCTTGGCTTTTTCTCTTGATTCTATCAGGTTTCTTTTTACTAATAAAACATCCAATCGTTCCTTCACAACACCCTCCATAAACATATCCAAACTGACGTCAGATTCCAGTGCACCAGAGCGTGTTTGAAAAATCATTGCAAATTTTTGACCGCCCCACTTAAACACTCTCTAGCTTATTTCTAAATTTGCCTGTATTTTTTTTAAGATTGACTTTGCATGTATTCCAAATTTTTCTTTTAATATGTCCACATCACCCTGTTCAATAAATTGATCCGGCAGGGAAATATTAATCAGCCGGATCTTCTGATAATTATGTTCCGTTAAAAAACCGGCAACCTTTTCGCCATATCCGCCGGATTTTATATTTTCTTCCATGGTAACCCATACCCCATGACTTAAAGCAAGACTATGCATTAAGTCTTCATCCATGGGTTTAATAAATCTGACATTGATTAAGGTCACTTCCTTACCGGACTCTTTAAGCTCCAACCACACCTGTGCAGCCGTTTCGACCATGCTTCCCACCGCAAGAAGTACGATGTTATCCGCTTTGAATACCTCTTGGTCTTTCATGGAATACCGGCCGCCCTGTTTTTGATACTGTCCCGCCTCAGGAATTCCCCGGGATATCTGCTTAAGAATCTCACTTTTACCATATTCAACCGGTGCATTAAATTCCTCCAGGCCTTCAAACGCTCTTCCCCTGGGATAGCGGATAGCTATGGGTCCGTCATATTGATTGGCATATCTTAACATATCCTGGAATTCTTTTTTATTTTTTGGTGCCAGGATAGTAATAGACGGGATGTGGGACAGATATGAGATATCAAATATTCCCTGATGGGTTTCTCCGTCATTCCCGACCAGGCCTGCCCGGTCAATGGCAAATACTACCGGCAGTTTATTAATGCAGACATCGTGAAGAATCTGATCGTATGCCCTTTGCAAAAAAGTGGAATAAATGGCAACAAACGGCTTCAGTCCGCCGGCTGCCAGTCCGGCAGCATAGGTCACGGCATGCTCTTCCGCAATTCCCACATCAAAAAAACGTTCCGGATACTGTCTCATAAATTTATTTAATCCTGTTCCGCTTGGCATAGCTGCCGTTATTGCAACCAGTTTTTCATTTTCCCCCGCAAGTTCCATAATGGTATCCGAAAAAACCTCCGTATAGGAGATGCCTTTCTTCTGGGCATTATTTCTGCCGGTTTTTACATCAAAGGATTCCACGCCGTGATATTGGGAGGGGTTTTGCTCCGCAGGTTTATATCCTCTTCCTTTTTTAGTTATTACATGAACCAATACCGTTTCTTTTACCTTGGAAGCACTTGCAAATGCAGTGATTAATTGATTAATGTCATGTCCGTCAATGGGACCGATATAGGTTAATCCCATATCTTCAAACAACATGCCCGGAATAAACAGACGCTTTATGGAATCTTTTGATTTTCTCAGTTTATCCATAACGACCGGGCCGATTCCCGGGATCTTGTTAAGATTTTTTTCTACAATATCCTTAAAATTATTGTATTTAACACCAGTACGGAGCTGTCCTAAATAATTTGCCATACCGCCGACATTTTCCGAAATGGACATATTATTATCATTTAATACAATTATTAAATTAGAATTCAGTCTTGCAGCATTATTGAGGGCTTCAAAGGCCATTCCGCCGGATAATGCACCATCCCCGATGACTGCCGTTACCCTGTAGCTCTCACCCTTTAAATCCCTGGCCTTTACAAGTCCCATAGCCGCTGAGATAGAAGTTGAACTATGTCCCGTATCAAAAGAGTCACAATTACTTTCTTTTTTTTTGGGAAATCCGCTTAGTCCTTCATAGGTTCTTAAGGTATTAAATTCATTTTTTCTGCCTGTTAATAACTTATGGGTATAAGCCTGGTGGCCTACATCCCATATTAATTTATCTTTTGGAAAATCCATGCATAAATGCAACGCCATGGTTAATTCAACCGTACCCAGATTAGAAGCCAGATGGCCTCCCGTTTTGCTTATATTCTGAACTAAAAATTTTCTGATTTCTTCTGCTAATTTTTTATAGTCGGAAGGATTTATATTTTTAATGTCATTTGCCTGATTAATATCACCCAAGATTTGTGCCAAGACTTCACCTTCATTTCATTTATAATATTACTTTTCCCTTGTTATCAGTTTCCTTATTAATTCATTTAAAAATTTAT
>JAATEU010000388.1 GCA_015655565.1 Clostridiales bacterium | reverse complement strand
ATACTATGCTGCAAAAGACTTATACGGAAGATTTTATGAAGGGTAAGAAAACAAAGAATGTAGGACAACGTAATAGATACTATGTAAGAAATAGTCATCCGGCTATTATATTTGATGAAGTATTTGATAAGGTGCAGGAAGAAATGGCTAGACGAGAAAGGTTGGTTCATAGAGAAGATGGTACGGTAGAATCCAGCATCAACAAATATAATGGAAAATATCTCTTGGGAAATTTGCTTGTGTGCGGTGATTGTGGAGCGTCTTATCGGAGAAGAACGGAAAGGGGCAAGGTGGTATGGAGATGCGCTACAAGGATAGAAAAAGGGAAACAGGTGTGTTCCAATTCTCCCACATTGGATGAAGATTGGGTTCAGAAAGTTTTAGGTAAAACGGTTTGTGAGAATGGCATTTATGATAAAGAGATGATTAAAACTAGCGTTGATAAAATTTCCATTTTTAATAATCATTTAGAAATCTATTGCAAAAATCAGAATAAAATTATCACTAAGTTGACATGAAATAAGTTGCTTGCTTAGATAATAATATTTTTCATGCTTTCTTGACAATTTTGCTTCAATTATAATTGGGAAAAGCAGAATTGTAAAGAAGGCTATTTAGGAAAGCACAACACAGTTTTTATTTCGGAGATAGTTGATTATAGTACCAGATATTTTTAAATAGATAAATCATCTTATTCAGTAGTAAAATTATGATTTTTATTTTAATACTAAAAGATAAAAATTGGGCTTAGTTAGCTCACTATCTTGACTAATTTCGTTCAAACGAATATACTATATATAGTATTTAATAAGCTATTTTTTCGAGGTGTTGTTTATGAACGGATATATTACAGTTCAGGAAGCTGCTTACAAATGGAATGTCACTCCACTCAGGTATAAATCTTGTGTAGAGATAATCGAATACAAGGCGCAACAAGAATAAGCAGAATCTGGATTATTCCAGAAAATGCTGAGAAACCGACTGTCACTCGAAAGTCAAAGGCCATTTCAAATAAAAGCTCGAATAATTAACAACGTTATTAGACGTTTTTTATAAATTGTAGGAGGATATTGCCATGAAAGAACATGCAAAAGCATTACTTGCAGAGCTTATCGATAGATATCGAGAATATATTAGAAATGCTAATCGCGAAGAAATAAGTGAAGAAACCGTACGGACATGGCTTAATGAATTTTTAGGCATATTTGGATGGGATGTTCAAAACACTAATCAAATATTGCAAGAGCGCGTTTTGCAAGGAATCAATTTAAATAGGCTTACGGAAATTAATTCTCCGCACAGACGTCCAGATTACATATTAAAAAACGGCTTAAATATAAAAACATTTCTTGATGCAAAAGCACTAAATGTGGATATATTTACCAATGGCGAGGCTGCTTATCAGATTAGGTCATATGGCTGGTCTGCGCAATCTCCTTGCACATTTGTTTCTAATTTTGAGCAGTTTGTTATCTTTGATTGCCGTTTTGTTCCTTCGCCGGATCAAAGTGCTTCTTTAGGTTCTATTCAACTGAACTTGGATCAATATATAGATAATTTTGATATTCTTTATAATCATCTTTGGCGAGAATATGTTTGGAACAACCAGTTGAACGAATTGTACCAAATTACAGCCATTGAGGGAAGTAATCGCCTAGATGCAAGTTTTATGATAATACTATCTGATTTTAGAATGAAATTAGCACAGGCATTAGTAGATAATGGAAATGAATGTGCTGATAACAATATAGCTTTAAACTATTACGTTCAGGTTATTCTAGATAGAATTGTATTTATTAAGGTTTGTGAATCTAAGGGGATAGAAACGCAGGAGAAATTGCGTGAATTTGTTAATAGTGATGCAGGATTCTGGAATAGTTTCAAGGATAGTTGCTATATGGAGTTTCATCAGCATTATGATGGAGCGATGTTTAATAGAGATGCACGTTTCCAAACTATTGCTTTAGAAAACATAATTTTTGAGGAGTTTATTGAAAAGCTCTATTATCCTTATCCATTCAAATTTGACGTAATTCCAGTTAAAGTTATTGCAAATATTTATGAAGAATTTCTTGGTAAACATCTTATACGTGAAGGAAATACGGTTGTAGAGAAAATTAAAACAGAATATATAAGAACTAACGGTGCTATCAGTACCCCTGAATATATTGCAGAAATGGTGTGTAAAAAGACCATTTCACTTGAAACTATTGAGACTGTGGATGAATTACTTAATATTAAGGTACTTGATCCTTGTTGTGGATCAGGCTTATTTCTTGTATCTTGTTATGATTTATTAGCTAATGCACTTCAGCGAATTCTTATAGAAAATGATAATCAAGCAGCGCAATATACCAATTATTATATTGAGCAAAATGAGAAAGTGTACTTAACAATAGAAGGGCGACGGGCTCTTATTGTTAACTGTCTACATGGAATTGATTATGATGAAGCTGCGCTTGAAGTTTCTAAAATGGCGTTAGCGTTAAAGGTGATTGATGGTTCTACCTTAACTATTCTTACGGAGATAGGTGTATTTGGAGAAATGATATTACGAGATATTTCTCATAATATTAAATTGGGAAATACTTTAGTTAATACCGATATCAACCTATCTACACAATTAATTTCTACAATCAAACCTTTTAACATTCAAGAAGTAGGATTCCCAAATATTTTTGGGACTATGGGGGGGTTTGATTACGTTATCGGGAATCCTCCTTATGTTGAAACAAAGCATTTTAAGAGTGCAATGCCTGAGATGCATTCCTACATAAGTGAAAAGTATTTGAGTTTTGAAGGAAAGGCAGATCTGGCTGTGATTT
>JAATEU010000132.1 GCA_015655565.1 Clostridiales bacterium | reverse complement strand
CTCTTCCTGTAAATGGCGGAAAAAGCCCATCTGGATCGTACAGCCCAATAATATTGCCTCAGCACCGTCTTCTTCAATTGCCGCTTGAATTTCTTCACGCATACGCTGTTTTGTAAGTTCAGGGTTTTTTTGAAGTTCCTGTACGCCAATTTCCAGGCTGCGAAAAGATGCAAGCTGATGAACAAATCCATGACGGAACACATTATCCCGCATATCAGGAATACATTTTCTGCGTACTACTATCGTAGAAAATGTATCGGCCAGCGTTGCACCGATATGCATGGCTGCTTCTGCCGGTGCCGTCACAATCATATTTTCGCAGATTTCCCTGGCTTCCTTAAGAAACGGGTCATAATAGCACCCAATGATACAGGCATGATAACCGTCCTTTTCTGCCTGTTTTATTGTATGTAACAGTTCCACCCCTGCCAGTGTTTCGTAATAATGATATTCCAGGTGCCAGGGAAGCCCTTCTTTTAAACTGACAACATCCAGTCTGGTATCCTCTTCTTTTACCGGATCCAGATATTCGGCTATTTCCCGGTTCCAGCCCTTATGCCCTACCGGATTAATAAATAATATTTTTTTCTTCATATTAACGCTTCCTCCGTCATACTGCTAAATTTCTAAGAATTTTATCCTTGCAATTATTACAGTAATAATTATAACATATTAATGCACAAATGGCATCGGACACTATGGTTTTTGTCAATCGGATGCATAACCGGATCCTCTGTTTTGCACCTCTCCATCCTGTAGGCACATCTTAAATGAAAGCTGCATCCCGGCGGTACGTTAACGGGCGAGGGAATTTCACCTGTTGATTCCACTTTATCAGGCTTTAATTGTTCTTCCTCCTCGGATATAACGGGTATTGATGATATCAGCATTTTTGTATAAGGATGTTCCGGTTTCCGGAAAAATTCTTCTGCCGGAGCAATTTCAGCCACTTTCCCCAGATACAGGATTGCAACCTTGGTCGCTATATTACGCATCAGGCTTAAATCATGGGTGATAAATAAATACGTCAGATTTTTTTCCTTCCGGAGCTTTAACAGCATATTAATAATTTTTGCCTGAATGGATACATCCAGAGCTGAGGTAGGCTCATCCAGAATAATGAATTTAGGCTCCGTAGCCAGGGCTCTTGCAATGGCCACCATCTGCTTTTCACCGCCTCCTATGGAACCGGGGGATTTAAACATATAGTTTTCCGGAAGTTCCACCATCTCCAGCAGTTCTTTCACGCGCTGCTCCCGCTCTCCTTTGTTTTTGCAGATTTTATGGACTTTCAGCGGTAATTCCAGTATTTCTTTAATCGTCTGATAAGAATTTAAGGAAGAACCGGGATCCTGGAATACAATCTGTAAGTCTTTTTTCATTTGAAGGGCTCTCTTTTTCCCTTTCACATTCAGTTCCTGTCCGTTAAATATAATCTTACCGTCCGTCGGTTCATACATGCCGATAACAGAATAGGCAATGGTACTTTTTCCTGAACCGCTTTCACCTACCAATCCGATTACTTCCCCCTGCTTTATATCAATGGACACATCATCAACCGCTTTTACGTAGACCGTTTTTCCGTGTTTATTTCCTATGTTAAAATACTGTTTCAAATTTTTAATCCGCAGAATCGTTTCTTCCATTTTCCCGCCTCCTATATATGAAAGCAGGCTGCTTTATGTCCGCCGCCTACATCAGTGAATTCCGGTTTCCGCTCAAGACATTCTTTTGTAACCCTGGGACATCTGGGGGCAAAACGGCATCCTTTCGGCGGATATAAATAGTCCGGAATGGAACCATAGATGCCTGACTGAATGCCGCCGCCTGCCAGTCTCGGAACCGCTTCCATCAATCCTTTCGTGTAGGGGTGCAGCGTGTGCTTGAACATTTCTGAAGTTTTTGCCGACTCCACTACGTTCCCGGCATACATAACATGAATACTATCCGTTAATTCCCTGGCAACTCCCAGGGAATGAGTAATCATAATCAATGACATATTTCTTTTTTCAACCAGGGTGTTCAAAGTTTTATGAACCTGATCCTGAATCGTGACATCCAGGGCCGTACCCGGTTCATCCGCAATCATCAGATCCCTTTGGGTCATAATCGCCATGGCGATACAAATACGCTGTTTCATACCTCCGGATAACTGGTTCGGATAAAAATGAAAGATACGTTCCGGATCCGGAATAAAAACATCCTGTATAGCACGGAGCACCATTTTCTGCTGCTCTTTTTTGTCTTTTCCCTTTCCCTGTGCAGAAAACCGGACCACATCCATCATCTGCTGGCCAATGGTAAAAACAGGATTCAATGCGGCAGAAGGTTCCTGATAAATCATGGAAATCTCACCGCTTCGGATTACATTTATTTGTTTCTCCGACATTTTAAGAACATCGTTACCCTTATAGAATATTTCTCCCTTGGGTATAAGATACTGTTTCTCCGGAATAATGCCTAAGATTGATTTTACCGTAGTTGTTTTTCCGCAACCGGCTTCCCCGACAATTCCTGCTTTTTCTCCTTTACGGACAGTTAAATTCACCCCGTCCAATACTTTTGAGTATCCCTTGTATACTTTGTACCAGAGTTTTAAATCCTTTATTTCCAGTATGGTTTCTTTTGCCTCAACACCTTTATGCATCTTTTCCATCCCCTTTCGACAACATATCGCCAATGCCGTCACCCATAAAGTTAAATCCCAGAATGATAATAATGATTGCGATGGAAGGAAATACTGTCATCCACCAGGCATCAGGCATATAGCGGGAACCATCCGATACCATTTGTCCAAGGGAGGGTGTGGGCGGCTGTTCACCAAGCCCAACGTAACTGAGCGTTGCACCGATTAGTATTACCCAGCCCACATCCAGTGCCATTTTCGTAAAAATAGCCGACCGGCAGTTGGGAAGAATCTCCCTGAAAATAATATGAGCTTTACCGGCTCCGATTAAATCGGCAGAAACAACAAAATTTTCGTTCCGGTAGGAGGTAGCCATCCCGTATACCAGCCGGGTATACCACGGCCACCACATAACGGTTACGGCAATCATGGCATTGGTCAAATTGGGCTTTAAAACGGAAGCTACCGCCAGTGCCAAAAGAAGTGCCGGGACGGAAAGAAACACGTCGGTAATGCGCATAATGATAGTGTCTAATAAGGAACCCTTTAAATAACCTGCCAGAATACCCAGAAATACACCGCTGGGAACAGATATCAGCAATACGATAACAGCCATGTACAAAGCTCCCCGGAAAGAAAATACGATACGGGTCAGTATATCCCTTCCCATATTATCCGTACCCAGCAAAAACCGGGAAGAAGGTGCTTTGCTTGAATTCACAAAGTCAACGTAAGCGGATGCATGTTGGGGATACGGAGTAATATACCCGGCAAAAATTGCCGCTAAAATGATCAGACAGACAATAATTAATCCCGCAACGGATAATTTGTTCCTGGAAAATTTATGCCAGGCCTTTTTCAGGTTCTCAATTCGTTTTTCTTTTTCATTTGTTACAGGTCTTTCTTCTTTTCGCTTTGCCTCATATGCCAAAGCTTTCTTAATTTCCGCCTCTCTTCTTCTATCCATTATTTTCCGCCTCCCAACCGTATTCTAGGATCCAGATAAGCAACTATTATGTCAACAATAATATTGACCGCAACAAATAGGATACCGAAAATCATAATAACGCCGGAAATAGCATTTAAATCCTTCGCCAGCATACCGTTCATACCGTATTTGGATATCCCCGGCCATCCAAAGATGACCTCAATCAGGAATGCATTGCTCATTAAGGCGGCAATGTCCATTCCCATGCAGGAAACAGCCGGAATCAACGAGGGTTTTAACAGATATTTGTTCATAATCAGACGGTTTGGAACACCATAGCCTTTCATTGCCGCCAAATAATCTTTGCCCATATTTTCCGTCATGGCATTACGCACCAGGCGGGCCTCCTGAAACATGCCGCCTGCACATAGGGCAAGTGCAGGTACCAGGGTATGTAAAAATGCATTCCAAAACGTTTTGAAATCACCT
>JAATEU010000180.1 GCA_015655565.1 Clostridiales bacterium | reverse complement strand
TGTACGCTTTGTATACGTAGGGCACATACCACGGTTGGTTATTGTCTCTCATTATTTAACCCTTAATAATTTATCGGAGCAATCTGCTCGCCAATGATTTCAATATAATCTTTGTGATCACGCAATTAATTAGAAAATATCGAGTGGTTAGGACTAATATTAACGAACTTTTCGAACCTACCACGCGATGAGTAATTGATTGTTAGCAATGGGAAATTTTTTCAATTAGCAACAAATTTTCGCAATTTTATAAACTGGTCGGAGCTAGTGGACGGTATTCGAACCTCGCAAGAATTACGTAGTATCGTTAACGCGTATCCCGCTCTTAAAATAGCGGCCTGAAACAAGGGGTTTCGATAAAAGAATTAGAGAACATTCCTGTTCTCGGTAATGTTATTGAGGAGGGTGATATTGTAAAAGAAGTGATTTCAGGAAAGGAAGGAAAAAGGGAAATCAAAACAACGGAACGGGAATTTATTTATGATGTAGAATACACGGTACCCATATCCTATCAGTTGAAGATGGTAAAAAGCAGTGAAAATAAAATTGTGTTGGCCTTTTCAGGAGGTCCTGACCCGGATACGACTCCTGCAATATTAGATTTGCTGAAGCAATATGATATCAAAGCCTCTTTTTTCATTACGGGAAAAGATGCGCTAAAATATCCTGAGCTGGTAAAGAGAATATACGAAGAAGGTCACGAGTTGGGAAATATTGCTTTTACCAAAATGGAATTCGCTGATTTGTCGGAGAAAAAACTGAAAGTGGAATGTAACCTGACACAGTATCTGCTGGAAGTCATTATAGGACACAGAACACATTTTTATCAGCTTCCGGATGAAGTGTACAACGGTTTATACAATCCGGCAGCATGGACTTTGCTTCGTGAGATTCACAATAAAGGGTATATACTGGTGGATGGTACCTTCAATCCTGTTAATGTTACGGATTTAAGCAAAACAAAAATTTCAGAGGCTGTATGGGAGGAACTTGAAAACAGGAAGGTTATGACGTTTTCAGGAACATATGAAGATAATAACACCACGCTTGCTGCTCTGCCCGGTATCATTGATGAGCTGCAGCAAAAGGGTTATCAATTTTTGGGGTTATCTGATATGCTGCAAACGTCGAGAGATGAAGTGATGCCCGTTAAAACACCTCATATCAGCCTCATTCAGACTCCTGTCAGCAGTGGGATTTCCCTGTACGCTTTTGCATTCCGTGCTTTTCAATTTATATGGCCGTTTGCCATGATGCTTGGAGCATTGCGTTTTATTTTCTTTATTATATTTTCATTAAGACATAAAAAAAAACATGAACAACTTGAGTTTGATGACACGTACAGTCCGAGTGTAAGCGTTCTGGTTGCCGCCTATAATGAAGAAGTGGTAATCTGCAATACTCTTGCCCATCTGTTGAGAAGCGGCTATGAAAATTTTGAGATCCTTGTTGTAGATGACGGTTCAACCGATGATACCTATGAGGTTATTAGAAAAGCATTTGAAACGGAAAAGCGCGTAAAGCTGCTGCGGCAGAAGAACAAAGGAAAAATAGCCGCCGTCAATTATGCACTGGAAAATGCAACAGGTGATATTGTAATTACGGTTGACGCGGATACCCTTGTGACAAAAGACGCCGTTAACTTGTTGAGCCGCCATGTTCAGGATCCCAAGGTGGCTGCGGTGGCGGGGAATATAAGAGTAACCAACTTAAATAAAATAGTGGCGGTCTTTCAGCATATAGAATATCTTTATTCCTTTAACCTTGAACGGAGAGCCTATTCGTCTATTCATGCCAATATTGTTGTACCGGGATGCAATGGTGCCTGGAGAAAATCCTATTTGATGGAAGCAGGTATGTTTACCATGGATACAATAGCGGAAGATACCGATGTGCCCATTGCTTTTTTAGAAAAAGGGTACAAGGTGATATATGAGGAAAAAGCACTGGCATATACAGAAGTACCGGATACCATAAAAGACTTGTTCAAGCAAAGGGTGAGATGGTATTTTGGAATAATACAGGTTTTGTGGAAAAATAAAAAATTACTTGTCAAAGCCAAGAACAAATGTGTTCAATTCTTGACCCTCACGAATGCGTGGATATACGGAATCTTTTATCAGTTGCTCGTTCCGGTGGTGGATGTGATGATTCTTTTGCAATTGTACGACGGAACCAGCCGCCGATTGGTTTTTATGTATTTTCTGCTCATGCTCATGGATTTTGGTGTAACGGTTTTTGCTTTCCGGTTGGAAAAAGAAAGCTTGAAGCCTTTGTTGTGGTTCGTTCCGATGAAAATATTTTATAGGTATTTTATGTTCTTTATAATTATCCTGTCCTGTATTAACGCATTTAAAGGGAAACCGTTGAACTGGAATAAATTAAAAAGGCTGGGGGCTACTAATGCCAAAGCTTCAATTTGATATGAAAAAAGGTCAAAGACCGCAGGGGGGAAAACGGCGGTTTTTCTTTCCTGTCAATTTTGGAGGTGAAATCACTTGCAGTCTTTTATTTGCTGTTTCAGCATATACTATATTAATTTTTTATAAGGTATCAAAGCAATGTTGAGGATTAAATATAAATATGCTGCATACATTCTATTCCTGTTCGTAATAATTTTATTTATTCCCGTTTTTCATAATGCCTGTTATCCCGTGATAACCATGATTACAGGTAATGAAAGTGCAATATATCTTCCCATTATTATGTATCATGAAATAAAAACTTCCGGCACAGGTAAAGATGTAATAACTCCATATGAATTTGAAAGTGATTTACTATATCTGAGAGAAAATAATTATAATACAGTTACCATGGCGCAATTGATTGATTATGTGTATGATAATAAAGATTTACCGGTAAATCCAATTATTCTGACCTTTGATGACGGATACTTAAGCACATATAAATATGCTTTTCCCTTATTAAAAGAATATGATATGAAAATGGTATTTTCAATCATTGGTAAAAGCACGGATGATTTTTCACTGACTCCTGATGATAACATTACATACTCCCATGTAACCTGGGGGCAGCTGAATGAAATGCTGGGTTCCGGCCTTATTGAGATTCAGAATCATACTTATGATTTACATGCCGCCCGTAATGGCAGGGTGGGATGCAGGCAGAAGTCAGGGGAATCATTTTCGGACTATGAACTAATATTATCAGATGATATAACTAAATTGCAGGATGAAATTAAAAGTATAACCGGTGAGGTACCGAATACTTTTGCCTATCCATACGGAGAGTTCAGTGAAAATACAATTACTGTTATAAAAAAACTGGGCTTTAAGGCTGCCTTAACCTGTGTCGGTCATCGTCGCAGGGATGTGAAGCGAAACTGACGCCGGCACCCGGCCAGCGGCCG
>JAATEU010000038.1 GCA_015655565.1 Clostridiales bacterium | reverse complement strand
TTAACAAAATAAAAGTTTAAATAGCTTAATGTTAATCTTACATTCTTATAATAACGGACCGGCGGCTGGGGAATTTCTATTATCTCAAGTTTTCTTCCCTTAGCATCTGTTGCTTTTCGTAAAGTATCCAGATTTTCCATTGTAATCTCATAATTCGGGTCATTTCGATCACAGCAGGTTTGAAGAAGCACTGCACCCGGTTTGGCAAAACAGGCTGCATTATCAACATGCCCATCCGTTTCATCACCAGATAAACCGTTATTTAACCAGATTATTTCCGATACATTTATATATGCTTTCACTTCTTCTTCAATTTGTTCCCGGGTCAAATGGGGATTCCGGTTCTTATTTAACAGGCACTGCTTCGTTGTTAACAAGGTTCCTTCTCCGTCAACATGGATGGAACCGCCTTCCAGAACAATTGGGGCGTCCAGAACCGGTATCTTATAATACCTCAGTACTTTAAAGGCGACTTCATTGTCCAGATTATACGGTTTATACTTTTCACCCCAGGCATTAAATTGCCAGTTAACTCCCCGTAATTCTTTCCTGTCATTCCGCACAAAGGTAGGTCCGTTATCCCTGCACCAGGCATCATTATGGGGGATTTCCAACAATTCTGCAAAATTCCCGCATAAGTTTTGTACTTTATCAATGTCCTTTTTATTAACAATCATAGTAACAGCTTCAAATTCGGATATTGCCTTTGCAGCCGCCGCATACCCTTGGCATACTTCTTCATAGTTATCAGGCCAGATTAAAGAATCCTTTACGGGCCATTCTATAAAAGTTCTTTCATGCTTCTCCCACTCCGCAGGCATGAAAAATTTATTTTCTTTTAACATAATAACCTCCGTGTATTAATCAATAAAGCCCATATCTTTTAATTTTCTGTTCCGGAACAAAACAGTTCAGGCATTGACAAAAATCGAAAAATCTTTTTCTTATTTATTATACCTATATAAATGTCATCTGACAATCCTGGTTTTATTATTTACTTGATATTTATTATTTAAGCTTCGTCCATTATTTATCTGACATTCATATATAACGGATTCAATTATTAAAGTTATAGTGTTTGGCATCAGATTCTTAATTAATGTTAATTATAAATATATAAAACATGTTTTTTGGAAAGTTACTATTGAACCGTCATGATAATAACCATTTATTTATACTATATCTGCTTTTGATTTACTTTTACCTTTTTTTGCTTTATCTTTATCTGCTTTTGATTTACCTCCACCTGTTTTTTTAATTTACCTTCACCTGCTTTTAATTTACTCCACCTGTTTTTTAATTTACTTGCATCAGCTTTTAATTTACTTTCATCCGGCTTTTAATTAATCTTCTATTAACATCTTAAGATTAATTTAACATAATTATATTTAACAGATATAAATTTGGATTTCTTACATGTCCGAAACTCAAATTAATATTCCCTGAAAACAAAACCACTGGCCGGGCAGATGCCTTAGGTTTATAAAGAAGGTTACTCTATGATTATAATAACTGCAGCGCTTTATTGTGAAGAGGTAAGAATTGGAAGTCCCTTTATGAGGATATGATAAGGACAGCTTTTTTACGACTACCTGCTGATAAAATTACAGATGTGAGTCTGGGCGTATTCCGCGTTTCCCATGATTATTTAAAGCAGATGAGAAAGCACCGTCCAAATTCTGTTATTATCCAATATCCCTATGAAAATGATAATGGTGTCTGCCGTTATGGCAGGAAATTGTCCCGGGATATGATTTCCTATGTGCATACCCTGGTAAAAAAATTTATTCCCGAAGAAAACATATATGTATGGAAGGAAACAAATTAACATGAAAGCAGCAATTGTTACCGGGGCCTCTTCCGGAATCGGTCTGGAAATCAGTAAAACACTAATAAAGAATCATTATAAAGTATATGGCTTTGGAAGGGATTTCTCTAATCTATCCCTGGATTCGGGGTATTTTTCAACCCTGCCTTCCGGCTGTTTTGTACGGATTTCCTGCGATATAACAAAAACCCCTGAATTATGCACAAAAATTAAGGAAATCCAAAAATATGATGAAATTCATATTTTGGTAAACAATGCAGGTGTAGGTTTCTTTGGACCGCATGAAGAACTAAATCCAAAGAAAATTCATGAAATGGTGGCTGTCAACCTGGAAGCTCCCATGATTCTTACCCAGCTTCTTTTAAGGGACATTAAAAAGCACACGGGCTATATTGTTAATATCTCCTCCATAACCGCCAAAAAATCAAATACCCACGGCTGTGCTTAGCGCGCAACAAAGGCCGGGCTTACCGGTTTTTCAGGCAGTTTATTTGATGAAGTCCGTAAATACGGCGTAAAGGTAATAACAATCCATCCGGATATAACCAAATCTAATTTTTACAGAAACTCTAATTTCATGGAAGGAACTGCGGAAGATATCTATCTGTTACCGGAAGAAGTGGCAGAAGCGGTGAATATGATACTTAACCAACGGGAGGGGATGCTGGTATCCGAAATTGCCCTGCAGCCCCAAAGGCATCAGATCCGGAAACGTTAATCCTTATTTCAATCAGTATTTGCTCAAGTCCGGATACGGAAAGCAGAATGCAGCCATTTATTAAGCACTTATCTTTTATACTATAAATTTTTTTAATCAGTGGTAGTATTTTCGTAAAAGATACAATAAAAAATCCCCTAAAGTTATTTACGGGAATTTTTTATAATTTACTACTTTGAAGTTTTTTTGGAAGAGCCTGATGAAGCTGAAACAGAAGACTGCGGAGCTGATTTTTCAGATCCCTGTTTCTTTTTAGGCGCCTTTTTTGGATTCTTATCTCCCATTTTCTTTCACCGCCTTTTTTAATAATTTAGTGATATTATTAAATATTGTAACGCTTATCAAACATATTGTCAAACTTATTTTACCATTTTATGCCATTTTCTATTTGGATAACTCTTTAAATTAAGACATTTTTTATATCCGCTCCGGATTGTCCTGCTGTCAGGATAATTCAAACATACCCGTATAAAGCTGATAATATTTTCCCTTCTGGGCAATTAATTCATTATTATTTCCCCGTTCAATAATTCTGCCGTTCTCCATTACCAATATGGCCTGGGAATTGCGGACGGTTGAAAGCCTGTGGGCAATAACAAATACGGTTCTTCCCTCCATTAAACGGTCCATTCCTTTTTCAATCAGCGACTCTGTCCTTGTATCAATGGAAGAGGTTGCCTCATCCAAAATAAGCACCGGAGGATCTGCAACTGCTGCCCTTGCAATTGTGATTAACTGCCGCTGGCCCTGGGAAAGATTGGCTCCATCGGAGGTCAGCATGGTATTGTAGCCCTGGGGCAGATGCTTAATAAAGGAATGGGCATTGGCAAGCTTT
>JAATEU010000514.1 GCA_015655565.1 Clostridiales bacterium | reverse complement strand
TTTTAACATAAAAAAAGAAAATATGAAACTAGAAATAAGATTCATACATTGTTTGTGCCGAAAGGCAGGAACGACGTAGGAGAGCATGCCGTATCGGCATGTCTGAAAGGTTGAAAGAAAATAGAAATAGAGAAAGGATGCCACATTGAAATTCTTTCAACCTATTTATTTGTGGCAGTACCGCAAATCAGTTTGCGGTATGCAATGGGTATAAAAATGAGTGAACAACAAAAAATATTGGAAATGATTGAAAAAGGACAAATTACTGCTGCCGAAGGGATGGAACTTTTGGAAGCCCTTAATATGGTTAAGGAACCTGAACTGTCACAAACAGCTAAAGTTCTGTCTGCGAATTCCATACGTAATTATAAGTTTCTCAAGATAAAGATCACTTCTGATAATAATGCGGTGAATGTTAACGTTAATGTTCCCATACGGCTATTGACAACAATCGGTGAAATAGCAGGCAAAATGACCGCCCTGGTACCAACGGATGCCCGAAAGGAAATGGAGTCCAAAGGTATTGACATCACAAACATTGATTTTGCTAAAATTATTGAAGAAATATTAAACGGCACATTGGATGATCCGAATATTGTGGATGTAGAAGCATGGGATGAGGGGAATAAAGCCATGGTAAAGGTAAAAATATATGTTGAGTAAAGGCTTTCGCATATTATGGCTTAAATTACGGACGGAAGAAAATAAGCATTTTTATCTTTCCTTCCCTGTCCCCTTGTATATCTTTCAGGAATTGTTGGACTGCACCCTGGATTTATTGAAACTTGCATGCTTATTTGCACGGAACCGATCAAATCCGGATTCCTCCTTATCCCTTACGGTTTATACCGTGAAAGAATTCGTACAAATTACAATGAAATTGTTAGATTCCTTAACAGAGGATGGACCTTATAACCTTGTGGACGTAACAGCCCATAAGGTCAAAATATCCGTAGGAATCAGGTAAAGCTTATCCATATGGAGGTAAACATGACAAAACTGTTTTTGAAATATTTTTCAATCATATTAACGATCTATTTATTATCAATGTTGATCGACACGATTTATATTGGCGATAACACCGCGTTGCTAATCATGGGATTGGTCCTGTTAATCGTCAATCTATTGCTGAAGCCATTACTGCTCTTGATTACATTACCTTTCAGCATCCTGACTTTAGGTTTATTCACCTTTGTCGTAAATGCCTGGACCATTATGATAGCGGATTATTTTGTACCCGGAATCCATATGGGCGGATTTCTCAATTCACTGCTTGCCGCATTCGTCATCGTCATCTTATACCACCTGCTGCGCGATAGGAATAAACCATAAAACCAGTGTGCTGAATTAAGCAAAACATATACAACACTGTATCAGGAGGTGTTAAAATGACATTGCAGCAATTAAAATATATGATAGAAGTTGTAAACTGCGGTTCGATCAATGAGGCCGCAAAAAGACTGTATATTACGCAGCCCAGCCTGTCCAGCGCCATAAAAGAACTGGAATCGGAAATCGGAGTGGAACTCTTTATCCGGACGCCTAAAGGCATTACGCTTTCGGTAGACGGCGCGGAGTTTCTCGGCTATGCCCGGCAGGTGGTGGAGCAGACCGGGCTTTTAGAGCAGCGCTATTTAAACAAAAAACCCTCCAGGCAGCTTTGCTCCGTCTCCACGCAACATTATGCCTTTGCAGTCAATGCGTTTGTAAATCTGATCAAACAAAGCGGTGCAGATGAATACGAATTTACCCTGCGCGAAACACGTACCCATGAAATTATTGAAGATGTCAAAAATCTGCGCAGTGAAATTGGAATTTTATATATGAACCCGTTTAATCGCAAGGTCATCGAAAAGCTGCTGCGGAAAAACCGTCTTGATTTTCATCCGCTGTTTACAGCAAAGCCCCATATTTTTATCAGCACACAAAATCCGCTTGCCTGCAGGGAATTTGTAACGCCGGAAGATTTGCAGGAATATCCGTACCTGTCTTTTGAACAGGGTGAATTTAATTCGTTCTATTTTTCGGAAGAGATTTTAAGCACCGTGTTCCATAAGAAGAGCATCCATGTCAGCGACAGGGCTACGCTGTTTAATCTTCTGATCGGGTTGAACGGCTATACCATCTCCACAGGAATTGTCAGTGCTGATTTAAACGGCGACAACATTATATCGGTCCCCCTGTTTGTGGATGACCGGATTCAGGTTGGCTGGATTGCAAATCATCAGTTGCAGCTCAGTAAACAGGCAAATGCTTATGTGAACGAATTGAAATCTGTGATTCGGGAATACGGCCTTCCGTTACAGGAATAGGTTATAGATATAATCTATATATCAATATAAAAGATAAGTGTTACCCTATATGATTTTCTCCATGG
>JAATEU010000013.1 GCA_015655565.1 Clostridiales bacterium | reverse complement strand
TAAACTCTTCCGCTTCCTCCTTTAACGTCGGCTGTGCTGCTACGGTAATGTTTTATGAAGCTGTCAGACAGCGGAAATAAAACTATCATATGCAGATTTGAGGATATGTTGAAAATTAATGTTTTCCTCTGCAGCATTTCAGCGGGAACCCTGCCTCCACTGAAAATGGAAGTCCAATCCCGCCTAAGAGATATAGGACTTCCTTAACAGGTTAAATTCCATTCAGATTATGCCTTACCCACAGAACCAAATAATTCCATCTTTTCTTTTACGGTAGCCTTAATTGCTTCAAATCCGGGAGCTAAAAGCTTGCGGGGATCAAATCCTTTACCGGATTTATCCTTACCTGCTTCGATATATTCACGGGTAGCTGCAGCAAAGGACAACTGGCATTCCGTGTTAACATTAATCTTGGCAACACCAAGGGAAATTGCTTTCTTAATCATATCTTCCGGAATACCCGTGCCGCCATGAAGCACCAGTGGCATGTCTCCCGTTAATTTCTGGATTGCATCTAAGGTTTCAAAACTGAGTCCGGCCCAATCTGCAGGGTATTTTCCGTGAATGTTGCCGATACCTGCAGCAAGCATGGTTACACCAAGCTCTGCAATTGCTTTACATTCCTTTGGATCTGCAACTTCGCCTGCACCTATAACCCCATCTTCTTCACCACCGATGGAACCAACCTCTGCTTCCAAGGAAAGTCCTTTTTCAGCACAAACCTTTACTAGTTCCGTTGTTTTTGCAATATTTTCTTCGATTGCATAATGAGAACCGTCAAACATGATGGAGGAAAATCCCGCTTCAATACATTTATATGCACCTTCATAGGTGCCGTGATCTAAATGCAATGCAACCGGTACGGTAATTTTTAATTCTTCCAGCATTCCGTTTGCCATAGCAACTACTGTCTTATAACCACACATATATTTCCCGGCGCCCTCAGATACACCGAGAATAACCGGGGAATTTAACTCCTGGGCTGTTAATAATACTGCCTTCGTCCATTCAAGGTTGTTGATGTTAAACTGGCCGACTGCATAGTGGCCTGCTTTTGCTTTATTAAGCATATCTTTAGCTGATACTAACATAATATACCTCCACGTTCTTTTTTTATTTTATTGGCTAAACTGTAATACTACCTGTTGTTATTATAACCTATATTATTGGAAAAAGAAATATATATTTCACGAAAACCTGCTTTGTTATAAATTTATCAAAGAACAGAAATATTATTTATGTTCTTTGATTTACTGCTCTTAATCAGAGTCTGAAAAGTATTTTATTCCTAAACTTGTTTCTGCTGCCTACACCTTTAAAACCGAAGAAGCAGCAGTATTTGTCTTAACCCCATGAACGGTTTCTAAGGTCCGGACCGCGCCATCTAACCAATCTCCTTTAAGATCCTCCACCTTTTCTCCGTCGACAGCGGCTGCTATTGCAGGATCAATGGGAACCCTTCCCAGTACCGGTAGAGCAAATTTTTCTGCGATTTCATCAATATGGCTGGTACCAAATACACTTATTTTTTTCCCGCAATTACCGCACTTTATATAACTGTAATTTTCAATCAGGCCAAGAATCGGTATCTCCATGGCATTTGCCATATTTACTGCCTTGGACACAATCATAGTTACTAATTCCTGCGGCGAGGTTACTATAATTAAACCGTCAACCGGCAGGGATTGAAATACGGTAAGAGGCACATCACCGGTTCCCGGCGGCATATCTACAAACATATAATCTACCTCTTCCCACAAA
Organism: Clostridiales bacterium; assembly: GCA_015655565.1. Lineage (GTDB taxonomy): Bacteria > Bacillota > Clostridia > Lachnospirales > Lachnospiraceae > Anaerocolumna. The sequence goes on along the minus strand of JAATEU010000013.1, from coordinate 2,801 downwards.
ACCTCTGACCAGAATTGTTTGACGGTTCCGGCAATAACAGGTCCACGCCAGATAACAGGTGTATCTTCCGTTTCCAGCAACAGGTTAACGGACATAATCTTAATACCTTTTTTACTGACTGCCGGCAGGATTCCCAATTCATTACCGGAAGCCTTACTGTGGATTCCGAAAGCTTTTGGGATAGAAGGTCCGGTAATATCTGCATCCAAAATTCCCGTATGATACCCCTTCCGGTTCATTAGTACGGAAAGATAGGAAGTAATAAAGGACTTACCAACCCCACCCTTGCCGCTTACAATTCCGATTACCTTCTTAACCCGGCTATATTGATTAAGAGGTACCAAAAAATCCTCCTTTGAAGGCTTCCTGGAAGGACATTCTACACCACAGCCGGAACAGTCACTGGAACAGCTGCTTTCTGTTTCATAATTTTCACTCATTTTCATTTCTCCTATTCTAATTCTAATCTAACAAAATAATTCATGGAATTTTACGAAGTTCCCCGTCTGCACCGTTTGCATCTGAATTTGCAATGGCAGTCTTCTTCCTTAATTTCATAGTTACCGCCCTGAATAAAAACTCCCTTTCCTTCACACAGTGCTTCAACGGATTTATGTCTGGCTGAATATAAAATTCGCTGAAAGGTCCCTCTGGATACACCCATTCTCTGAGCTGCTTCTTCCTGATCCAGATTTTCCAAATCACAAAACCGAAGGGCTTCTAATTCATCCACACAGATGATTACATAACCCTGACCACTTTCTTCCGGTGTAAATACTTTATGTTGAAATTCAGCACATACTTTTCTGCATTTTGCATTTCTTGGCATAAAGTATCTCCTTTCCAAATTATAATGTGCATATGCACACAATAAATTATACTACTTAATAATCTTTTGTCAACGGGAATAAGATATTTCATCACGGCGAACGCAGGAAGATTTTGCAAAAGTTCCCGGCAGTTTCCCGGTGTAGTCATCCGGATTTTCATTGGAAGGGTTCCTTATGACACTTAAACTCCAGAAATTACGCCTAGATTGAAAAGGGGAACTGTTTGAGTGAAACGAGTTTTCCCCTTTTCAATCTTGTTTTAAGTAATTTTTGGAGTTTTTTAGTGTCATAGGGGGTTCTTTCCCTGAAAAATCCGGATGACTACACCGGGAAACTGCCGGGAACTTTTGCAAAATCTTCCTGCGTTCGCCGTGGATATTTCATTTTTTTAACTTTTCTATTTGTCTTTTTTTCTGTATCAATATAGTATCTGCTGAATATTATGTTTATATAATAGTAAAGGAGAACTTTAATTTGCCTATTAGAATATTTATAGATCAGGGACATAACCCAAGCGGAGTAAATGCCGGTGCGGAAGCATTCGGATTACGTGAACAGGATATTAACTATATCATTGGAATCTACCTGGCAAATATCTTAAATGCGGATTCCAGGTTCGAAGCCCGTACATCAAGAACTACTCCGGAAGAGTCTCTGGGTTACAGTAACGCTTCCAGTCTTGCTGAAAGAGTTCGCCTGGCAAACTCATGGCCGGCTAATTATTTCATAAGCATCCATTGTAATGCCAATGAGAATCCTGCCATCAACGGTACCGAGTGTTATGTATACCAGAATTATACCCAGTCTTACTATTTGGCAGAGCGTATACTGCCGGCTATTGTCAGTCGTTTAGGTACACGTAATAACGGTGTCAGAATAAATCCTTCCCTATATGTATTAAGAAGGACAAATATGCCGTCCGTATTAGTAGAACTTGCCTATTTGACTAATTATGAAGATGCCCAGAGACTTAGTACGAGGCAATATGATTTTGCTTATGCTATCTATACCGGAATATTGGATTACTTTGGATTTAGTGTTTAAAACAAAGGATTAAATAATATTTTACAGATATATCATAAATTCTTTCCTTAGTGGCTGCTGCTAAATTAAGGTTATTAACTTGCAGCAGTCCCATGAATTGTAAATACCAGTTATGATTTTACTTTGAAATTATTACAGAATTTTTTAATTATCTTTATTGCGGTAATATAAAAGTATCATTTGCAGACTTCTGATATGGTATTAAAACAACAGAAGCATAATACCCTTTTGGTACCAAATTGTTACTAATCCAGTTTAGAGCAATATCATCTGCTGAAGAATTGGTATTGTAATCTTCCGTTAACTGGTAAAATTCAGTTACGGTTAAGGGATTGTCTGTTTTTACCCGGTCAACTTCCGCTATATTGATGGAAAAATTAAGATTCTGACCATCTGCATACTGCCAGGTATTAATCCCCATTACCTCTCCATAAGCATTTAAAAGCGGTCCGCCGCTGCTGCCAGGTGACATGGGTACGGTTACCTGGATATAATCTACACTTTCTATCCTCCTGGAAGCAGCGGAAACCATGCCATCAGCAAAAGTTCCGGTCAACCCCAGGGGGCTTCCAAGTATATAAACCGCTTCTCCTACCGTTACGCCTTCTTCATTTTCAACTAAGGATTCATTTTGGGAATTAATCTTTAAGATAGCAATATCAATATTTTTATCATATCCTAAAACCTGTTCCACCAGGTACAGGGTATTATCATAAGTTATGACCTGTATATTATCCGCTCCTGCCACTACATGAAAATTGGTTACAATCACTCCGTCATCCAAAAAGAAACCGGATCCCAGATTATATTTACCGCCGGCTACTTCTGCAATTATTTCAACCGTAGCTTTCGTACATTTTTCATATACTTCCTTTGCGGAAAGTTCTTTGGGCTTTACTTCAATTGTACTGATATATTGGTTCGTTC
>JAATEU010000632.1 GCA_015655565.1 Clostridiales bacterium | reverse complement strand
TTTTAACATGATGTCTGCCCCTTCTTCTGCTATCTTTCTAATGGTTGAAATGTTTTACTATGGTTTCAGCAAGGATTTCCGTTGTCTGTTTAATCCGGTTCACTTCCGTTTTTTCATTTGTCGTATGGGATTCATTTGCGTTCCCTGGACCTAAAATCACCACCGGTATTCACGCATTGGAAATATGGGAAGCATCCGTACAGCCGCCTTTTCCTCTCACTGTGATTTCTTTTCCTGTCACTTGTTTGCAGGAGGAAATCAACTCTAAAAGAACCGGTTCATTTTGATCGGTTACAAAAGGGTCCCATCCGTCATTTACCAAATGCATATCATAAGAAAAACCATCCTGTATTTCCTTGTCCGCAACTTTTTTAATCTGCTCTGTTATTTCTTCGACAGTTTCTCCGGGAAGCATTCTTCGGTCAATAAGAAACGTACAATCCTCTGCTACTACATTATTACTTCCGTTGCCGCCGATTATACGGTTGACGGAAAGACTGGGCTCCTTTAACCCTTCTTCAAACAGCTCGTTATGTACCTCATATTTCATTTTCTTAAGTTCACAGATGATTTTAGCAGCCATCTCAATTGCATTTTTACCGATATGAGGTCTCCCTGCATGACAAGCCTTCCCTTTTACATGAAATTCAATCCATCGCAAGCCTCTTTGGGCACTTTCAATGCAAAAATCGGTGGGTTCCGTAACAATTGCACTGTCAAACTGTTTATCGTATAAGTTTAATAGAGAAATGGTTCCATTGACACTCACGGTTTCTTCATCGCCGACTCCAAAAAATGTTATCTCGCCGTTAAGGGATATTTCCTTTTCCTTCAAGGCCTTCATGGCAAGCAGGATGGCTGTCACACCGCTTTTCATATCACTGACACCACGTCCATATAGATAGCCATCCTGGTTAACGGCTTCAAAGGGATTGGTGTTCCACTCTTTTAAATCTCCCGGTGGAACCACATCAAAGTGTCCATCTAACAACAATTTTTTCCCGGATTTATTTCCCATACGGGCAACAACATTCGGAACACCGTTATACGTGATAATGTCAGCAGATATGCCAACATCGATTAACCAATCTTTAATATATTCTGCACATTCCGTAACCGCTTTTGTGCCGGTCATCGATGGAAAAGATACTAGTTTACCGGTAAGTTCTATAACTTCATTTATCGATATCTCTGTCACGATATCCTCCTCCTTCAAGCTTTATGAGATAAACTTAATACAAAACCTCCTATCATTCCATATAAGGCCTGCACAAAAATAGAATTTAAATTTTATCCACGGTTAACAGCCTATTTAAATGCCTAAGCAATTTCACTTCTGTTAAGTCTTTTTTCTGCTACTTTGGAAAGCAATGTCAGGGAGATTACAATTGTCAAATAAAATCCTGCACAAATAATCAAAGACTCAAATGCCTTATAGGAGTTTGACATTGCATAATAGGAGCTTCTCATCAGGTCAAATGCACCCAGCTGTGAAATAATGGCAGAATCCTTTACAAGCTTAATGGAGGTATTAATAAGAGAAGGAAGAACAACCCTTAAGGCCTGCGGTGCAATAATATACAGCATTAAATCTTTACTGCCGATACCCAGTGCTTTGGCAGCTTCCTGTTGTCCCTTGTCAACACCGCCTACTCCTCCGCGTATGCTTTCTGCCAAATACGCTGCACAGTTCAATGCAAATGTGATTTCACCCGAAACAACGGTCGGTAATACAATAGCGTTATTTGTAAGACCAGAAATTCCAAAATGGATTAAAAACAACTGAACAATTACCGGAACTCCTCTAAAAAAAGAAATATAAAACCCTGTTATTTTCTTTAATATTGTACTATGGGTAAACCCAAGCAGCACCAGTATAATAGCCAGTAAAAGTGCGGCAATCAAGGAAACTAAGGTTAATTGAAGTGTCAATTTAAGTCCTTCCAGATATTTTGGTATATATGGAATCATTTTTTCGAAATGAAGCTGCATAAAATTCACCATCTTTCTATAACCATGAAATTAATTATCACAACTCTATATATTTTCCAATAAATTATTTCTATAAAATACCGCATAGCAGAATAAGCAATTTCTTAGTAGAATTATTCCGTAAAGCAGAGGCAGGAGAATGCTTATCTGCGTTCTGTGTTTTATCCGACTGTATTAATATTCAATGGCATTTTCTTCCCCTAACCACTTCTTCTGAAGCACAGTCAAAGTACCGTTCTCCTTTAGAATGCCAAGTGCATAATTGAAATCATCAATATA
>JAATEU010000394.1 GCA_015655565.1 Clostridiales bacterium | reverse complement strand
TTATTGATAACGGTGTCGGAATTGAACAGGAAGATCTGGAGAAATTAAACGACCTGGATTCCAATAAAAGTGACAAAATGTCCGGTATTGGGATTCATAACATTCACAAAAGAATTACCATAGAATATGGCCCAAAATATGGGCTGCATATTGAAAGCAAAGTTGGCGAATACACCTGCGTTTATATCTTGCTTCCTCTCATTTATAAGGAAGAAGATTACAATTAGAATTGAAACAAAGGAGGTTCCTATGTATAAAATTTTAATAGTAGATGATGAATCTCTTGCCAGAATTGGGCTTCAAACAATGCTTACAACTATTTATGGTTCTAATATAGAAATTGTCGGCGCTGCACAAAACGGAAAAGAAGCACTTTCTATTATTCAATCTGCCCGGCCGGACATCGTACTTACCGATATCAAGATGCCTGTAATGGATGGTCTGGAGCTTGCCAGATATGTGTATGAACACATCATTCAAAAACCGCTCTTCCTATTCCTTACAAGCTATGAAGATTTTAATTATGCAAGAGAAGCCTTAAAATACCACGCCTTTGATTATTTAATGAAAATGGAATTTAACCGTGATATTCTAAAAGAAATATTAAACCGGGCTTTTCGTGAAGTGGATAAAAAAATGAATACCTCAATTGATGAGACGGTACTTCCTCCGAATGTTTTTATCAATCGTTTTTACTATTTCCTATTAAATGGAGGCTATCATTCCGATGAGCAAATATTTGAATTAGCTGAATCCTTTGGGCAGGATCTAAAAGCTGATTCCTTTATTACAGTATCCTTGCAGGTACAATATTCAGATAATTCGGAATCTGTCTCAAACCAGCAATACCATTTGTATTTTAGTATTCTAAACTCAGTAAAAATGGTCCTTGAGATGCATTTCAAATGTTATATTACCGCATACAGCCATCAATTAATGGGAATCATCCTATTACTGACTGAAAATGAGAATGATCCCTCCTTATGGAAATCCGCATTACTGGATGCCTCCTTACTATGCCGCCAATATTTTAATGTACAGCTTTATTCCGGTATTGGAAAAAAAGTAAAATCACCAATGGGTATCTCTCCTAGTTTCGCAACAGCGCAGCAGGCATTAAAACAAACGACCGATAAGAATTTGATTGTACTGTCTACCTGTTTTGAATCTTCACAAGCTGCACCGCCTGGTAAAAGTGACATTAACATTACAGATATTAACAAGACTTTGATTCATTCAATCGAACGGGATGATATCCCACTTTTTCATCGTACAATCGAAATTCTGATTTCAAGTATAAACTCGTCAGGCATCGAACACTCTATTAATTTAATATCCTGCGTTCTCCATCTGATTATCAATTGCTTAGAAAATGGGGAACGAATATTACAGGAGGCCTTTGAGGATCAGGAACTCAATTATCCAATGCTTTATTCACTAAAAACCAGAGATGCGCTGAATAATTATCTGAAACGCCTCGAAAAATGTATTACCGACACTATGACAAATCGAATCAACGATCCCAAATATAAGATTGTACTGGATGCTAAAAAATATATTCAGAATCATATATACGACAAACTAACCTTGAATGATGTTGCCAAAGCAATTGGTGTTAGTCAGAATTATTTATCTGCATTATTCAAAATCTACAATCAACTCGGCTTTACGAATTATGTAACCAAATTAAAAGTAAAATCCGCTCAAACCCTATTAGCCAAAGAGCATTTGAAGGTTTACCAGATAAGCGAACAATTGGGGTTCGACAATCCACAATATTTTAGCAAAGTATTTAAAAAATATACTGGATATTCTCCCTCCGAGATTATTTATTCTGGAGATTAGCAGATAATTAAGGTAATGAGGGGGCTGAAACGTCTCTATGGACGGTTGAATAAATAAAGCAGTATTGATATTCATGCTAAAGTTTTTTGATACTTTTTCGGCAGCCCGCTAAGGTTCTTCTTTTGATATGTTTTCTTCTTATTTTTCCAGATACCAGGTTTCTTATCCGCCCCCATGAAACATGGAATCATATTAGAGTGCTGTCTGGTTCATAATTAGCTAAAGCGTACTGCCTGTTTTGCCATCTGCCGCGTCAGCTTAAAGATGAACCAGACAGCACACCGGAAGGGAAGAATTCATTGTATAGATTAATCAGCTATAAAGTCAGGATAAAATCATTGAGAAATTCAATAGAAAAAGAGAGGTAATAATAGGATGATTCGTACTTTTAAAACACATAAAATTAGATTTCAGCAGGAACTAAGCGGGAGACTTTGGGAGTTTTCTCCTTTAAGCAGAGATTGTGGAAGGGAGAAATACCAGGTTCCTGTTCCAAGCTGTTGGGAAACCTATCCTGACTTTGTTTCTTATCGCGGGGAAGGAACGTATCGTACTTCCTTTAGCGCCAGTGGTAATGTTCGTTTGGAATTTAAAGGAGTCAGCCATACAGCAACGGTTTATCTGGATGGAAAAGAGATTGCATCTCATTATAATGCTTATTCTATATTCAGCACGATTGTTAAAAATGTATCCAAAGGGGAGCACCTTCTTGAAGTGAAAGCAGATAATCGGTTTAGTGAGGCTTCTTCTCTTCATATTCCAAATGACTATATGTCTTATGGAGGGATTTCCCGCCCTGTTGCTTTAGAAACGGTTTCTGATGTTTATATTCAATGGGTTCATTTTACTCCTACCCGGGATAATGGATGGAAAGGCAGGATAGAAGTATGTCTGGCTAATATTAGTGAAGAAGAGCATGTGGTTTCTATTGCTTCTGAACTGGATAACGTAAACTGTACTTTCCCTAAGGCAACTATTCCGGCTAACAGCAGTGTAATTGCAACAGATATATTCGCTTTTCCAGATGCAAAGGCCTGGATGCCAGAAACTCCAAATCTTTACTTATTAAATACTGTGCTCTCCGAAAGAAACGCACCAATCGATGATATGATTGAACGTGTTGGTTTTCGTGTGGTTGAAATTGAAGGGAAGAAGATCTTATTTAATAAGAAGCAGCTTCGAATCAAAGGCTTCTGCCGTCATGAAGATCATCCAAGCTTTGGCTGCTCTCTGCCTTATGAAGCCATTGCTTATGACTTACA